>DASZXJ010000201.1:0-57541 GCA_035545895.1 Tepidisphaeraceae bacterium
CACAAAACAGTTGAAATATCTTGAGGAAAACATTGCCGCACTGAATGTCCGCCTGAATTCAGACGAATTAAAACAACTTGATGAAATTCTTCCGCCCGGAGCCGTAGCGGGACATCGCTATTATGAGCAGGCCATCAGCGGGCTGAACCGATGAATGGCGTGCATCAAGTCGTTACACTCTTGGCAGGATGAACCCGACCGACCCGCAATCCTCGCCGCCGCCTCGCGCGTTCACGCAGGGCGTAGGCACCGTATTTCAATTCGTTGGGGTTATTTCGTTTCTCATTTTCTTTCTGACGTGCTGCCTGAGCGGCGTGGTTCTTCCCAGCAATACAAGCGGCGGCTGGGGGCCGTACACAACCGCTACCGCCATCAGTGCCACGGTTTTGGCGGGAATTACATTTGGCCTGGCGCTGGCGAGCATCGGCCTGGGTCTCCAGGCCCAACGCCGCAACTCCCCCGCCATGGCGATTACCGCTTGCGCCATCGCGACAATTTTTTGGCCGATCCACGCGATATTTTTCATCACCGTGCATTTATGGATTCTGACCGCGATCACGGTTGTCCTGACGCTGGTCTTTGCAGCCCTCTTGCTTCTCTCGATCAACGCATATCGCGAAATGAAGCTAAATCCTCCGCCCATCGGTCAGGAAATTCTGGGGCTGGATTACAAGATTCCCTATTCTCATTTGCATCAGGACCCGCCTGAAGTTCGGCTTGCGCGCGAGCTCGCGGAGCGTCGTCGCAAACTCGAATCCCAGCAAAAAGAGCTTGAAATGCTTGAGCAAAAGTTGCACCGTAAGACAAACAATCCCGAGGAATAGCTATCATCACGAACATTCCAATCAGGAGACCGCATGTTTCGAAAAGCCGCCGCCGTCATTTGTATGTTCGCGCTGAGTTCCGTGTGCCTGGCGCAGAACGACATCAATCAGAAACTTCAACAATCGATCGATAAAGGGCTGGCGTTTATCAAGTCGAGCCAGCAGCCCGATGGAAGCTGGCAGAAAGGCCAGGAACCGCCGGCGTTTACGGCTCTGGCGCTGCGAGCGCTGGTGCTCGATCCGAAATACAACGCCGACACGGATTTCGTCAAAAAGGGTTATGACAAGCTGCTTGCTTCGCAGGTGGGCGACGGTGGCATCTACAGCAGCGAACTGACCTGCTACAACACCGCCATCGCGCTCAGCTCGTTTGCGGCGGGAGATCGTCCGCAGTTCAAAGAAGCGATGGACCGGGCGATGGCGTATCTCCGTGGTTTTCAATGGAATGAAACGTTGACCACCCCCAAGGGCCGGAAAGTGACCAGCGACAAGGACGCGTGGTACGGCGGCTGGGGTTACGAAGGCAACAACGGCCGGCCGGATTTGAGCAATACACAGATGGCCATCGAAGCCATGCACGATGCCGGCCTCAAGCCCGATGACCCTGCCTACAAAAATGCGATCAAGTTCCTTTCCCGCATGCAGAACCGATCGGAATCCAACGACCAGCCGTGGTCGGGAAACGATGGCGGATTCATCTACAGCCCCGGCGAAGACGACAAGGGCGATTCAAAGGCCGGCATCTACACCGACTCCGACGGCAAACGCATGGTCCGCAGCTACGGGTCGATGACCTACGCAGGCCTGAAAAGCTTTGTCTACGCCGGCCTGAGCAAGGACGATCCGCGCGTCCAAGCTGCCTGGGATTGGATCAGCAAGAATTGGACGCTCGACGAAAACCCCGGCATGCGGCTGGGCAACCCGCAGGCGGCCCGGCAAGGCATGTTCTATTACATGCACACGCTCGCCAGGGCATTAAACGCGTATGACCAAACAACCATCACCGATCCACAGGGAAAGAAACATGATTGGCGGGTTGAGTTGATCGACAAACTCGTTTCCCTGCAAAAATCTGACGGAAGCTGGGCCGGGGAAGCTCGCTGGATGGAAAGCAACCCGATCCTTGCAACATCGTATTGCGTGCTTGCATTGGAGGAAGTGCGGGACGATCTGAAAGAACATCCGGCACCTTGAGTACAAGGCGAAATAACGAATCGAACCGTATTAATTTTCGTACTCAGAATATCAATCGATAGACATCGTGATAAGTCACGTACAGGAAGACTCCGCCGATTAATGCCAGCCCGGCGATTTGAGCGATTCCCTGCGCCTTGGGCGATAGCGGCTTGCCTGTGATCTTTTCCAGAATCAGGAAGGTGAACAATCCGCCGTCTGCAATTGGAATCGGCAGGAAATTCACCACCGCCAGGTTGGCGCTGATCATCGCCAAAAACCAGATGACCCAATCGGCGCCGCGATTGGCCAGCTTTGATCCCTGGTGGAAAATTCCGATCGGGCCCATCGCGTTGGAAGCGGAGATCGATCCCTGGAACATTCGGCGAAAGGTCTGATAGAACTGCAACATCAGGTCTCGCGTTTCGCCCAGGCCCCAGCGCGCGGCTTCGACGGGGCTGGTCGTGCGGCGAACTTCGTTCAGTTCGCGCAAAATCAGATCGGCTGTGTACTGCTGCGATTTGACCTGAGCGAGCTGTTCGCCGTTCATCGCCAGTTGAACTTTTTTGGTCTGTCCCTGCGGATTCAATACCTCAACCTCCACAGGAGTATCGACCGAGACGGCTGCGAGCAACCGCTGCACATCGCGCCAATTGGAAACCGGCTGGCCGCCCACGGTTTTAACGGTCGAGCCGCTTTCAATTCCAGCGCGCTGGGCCGGACTTCCGGCCGCGATATCGGAAATCACGGCGTGATCGTCGTCCGGACGCAATGCGATGCCAAGCCCTCTTCGTTCGCCACCAATTCGCATGGATGGTTCGAGGTCTTTCACTTCAACAGGTTGGCCACCGCGAATAACGAGCATATCCACCTTGTGCCCGTTCTGGCCGGCGTCGTTCAAAATCTCGCGAATCTTGGGCAAGGTCGGCCGCGCGATCGGATCGTTGGTCGGCTGAATCGTAATCTGTTCAACGATGTCATCCGGTTTAAGCTTGTCCCTGGCCGGGGAAGCCGGCTGGATCAAATCGATAACCGTTCGCATGCCCATGCCGGCGATGCTCAGTGGAACGGCGCCAAAGTTGCCGACGAAAGTCGGCTTGACCTCTCGTTCGGCCTGATGATTCATCGTGTCCTGCACGGTGATCTTCACCGGCATACCCTGCTGAAGCGCGCGATCGAGCTTGTAATAATCCTTCACCGGATCGACGGGCTGACCGTTGATCGCGATGATGGTTTCGCCCGGCCTGACCGGTGCGTTTTTGAGCAGGTTCTTGTCTTCCGGCAGGAGTTTGTCGGGTTCAGGCCCGCGCAACTCGCTGGAGGGCGCAACGCCCATTTGCAAAAAGCCGCTTGGATCGCCTTCAGCAGTGCGCGGAGTCACCGACAACATCTGCTCGGAACCATCGGGGTGTTTGACAAGCATCTGAACGGGCTGGCCCTTTTCCGCCATCGCCACGTTCAAACTGATCTTGGTGAAATCATGCTGAAATTTGCCGTCAAAAGTCAGGATGCGATCGCCGACCTTCAAGCCGGCTTCCTGGGCCGGCGAGCCGGTCAATACGGTTCCCACGACCGCGGGCGGCGCTTTGAATCCCATGCGAAACAGAAGCGTGAACATCAGGATCGCCAGCAGAACGTTCATGATGACACCCGCCGAGACGATGACCATGCGTTTGCCAACCGATTTTTTGTTGTAAGCGCGAGGGCTTTCAGACTTTGAATTGGGATCGAGATCGTCCTGCCCGAGCATTTTCACATAGCCGCCGAGCGGAACCCAGTTCAGCCGATATTCGGTCTCGCCCAAGCCGAGAGCGGCAATGGCGGAATCCACCTTCTCCGGCGTGCGATATTCGATTTCTTCGCTCGGCTGATGCTGCGATGTCTGCTGCTGCGAAAGATATTCGTCGATCTTCTGATTGAATTCTGTTGCGCTGGAACCCCGGCGAACGCCGAGTCCCTTGCGCCAAGAAATCATGGCGTGACCAAAGCCGACGGCAAACTGCTCGACCTTCACGCCCGCCCACTTGGCCGCCAAAAAATGTCCCAACTCGTGCCAGAAAATCACAAACCCGAAACCGAAGACCAGAAGGAAGATAAGGCCGATATATGCAAAGTCCATGGGGTTCTCTTTATCATCCTGACAAGGTGACGAATCATCCTGTCATCTGCTAAATCGCGTTCTTCAATATCTCCGCCGCGGTCGCCCGCGCCCATCGGTCCGCTTCGAGCAGATCGTCCAAGGTAGGCTCCGGCTGAAGTTGACCGGCGCGAATTGTAAGCTCAACCACGCGACAAATCATGCCAAAGCGGATTTTACCGGCGATAAAGGCGGCAACGGCGGTTTCGTTTGCCGCATTTAATATCGCCCCCGCCGTTCCGCGAATTCGGGCCGCCTCATATCCCAACCGCAAAGCCGGAAAACGTTGCATATCCGGAGGTTCAAAATTCCACGAAAATTTCGCCCCCGTCGCCAGCTTCCGCCCAATTCCCGGCTTCCTATCGGGATAGGTCAATGCGTATTGAATCGGCGTCCGCATGTCAGGCGGCGAAAGTTGCGCGATCACCGAACCATCCACGAATTCCACCATCGAATGCACCACCGATTCCGGATGCACCATGATTTCGATCTTCTCCGGCGGCAGATCAAACAGCCAGCAGGCTTCGATCAACTCCAATGCCTTGTTGAACATCGTGGCCGAGTCGATCGTGATCTTGCTTCCCATCTGCCAGGTCGGATGTTTTAAAGCATCGGCCAGCGTGGCATTTTCAATTTGATGATAATCGGCGCACCGAAACGGCCCGCCGCTGGCGGTGAGGATGACCCGCTTGATCTCGCTCATCCGCCCCGCCGCCATCGCTTGAAAAATGGCGGAGTGTTCGGAATCAACCGGCAGGATCTGTACACCTCGGCGTCGCGCTTCAGGAATCAATAGCGAACCCGCGACGACCAGCGATTCCTTGTTGGCCAGTGCAAGCTGTTTTCCCGCGCGCACCGCCGCCAGCACCGGACGAAGCCCCGCCGCTCCGACAATGGCCGCCAGCACCATATCCACATCATCGCGGCAAACCATCTCAACCAGGCCGCCTTCACCGATATAGATTTGCGCGCCAAGGTCCTGCGCCTGCTGCTTGACCTGTTCCGTGAGCGATTCATCCGCCACCGCGATGGCCGCCGGCCGATGCGCGCGCGCTTGTTCGATCAAACGATCGATATTCTGATGAACGCCCAGAGCGATCGCGCGGTATGGCAAACCCAGATGCTGAATCACTTCCAGTGCGTTGCACCCGATCGAACCGCTGGACCCCAGGATGGCAATGCGTTTGGACATTTCTCAAACCAGCGTGTGGGCTTTGAAGAATCGATCCAGCAAGGGCGCCGCTGCCGCAACAATCAGCAGGGCAAGATACGCTCCAACTGAAACGGACAGATACAGTTGAAACACGCCGGTCAAAATCCCCGCCAGCAGTGCATAAAGCGTTCGTGCTCGCTGCGCGATGGGCCGTACCAGCGAAGAGGGCGCGAGGAAAAACGCGGTAAACAGCAATGGCCCCGCCAGCATCTCGTAATTCACCAAAGTCAGCACCAGCAATCGATCTCCCGGGCTTCGCACGGCAAACCAGTGCCACACAAAATCATCGCCAACGACGAACGGCAGCGGGAGAATGAGCATCGTCAGCATGGCCGAGACGACCATCACCAGCGGCACGCGGCTGTCAATCATGCCGTGGTAGAGCAAGAACAATCCGCCGACGATCACGGCGATGGCGCTGCCCAGACCAATCGGGGCAGGCTGTCCGCCAAGCAGTAAATCCTCCAGCGGCGGCAGGTGGTCGCGCAGCAACGCGTCGAGCGGAACCAGCGTATTCATGGGCCAGCGGCGCGTGGTGGTGTATCGCGTGAGCGTCAGGGCGGAAGTCTCGGCTTGTACCGCGTCGTGGCCGGGCACTAAATCGGCGCGAAGCCACGGGCGCATGATTGCCCCGATCGGCGGGGCTGCATCAACTACATCTCCACGAAAAATATGACTCCATTGAAGGCTGGCCTCGGGAACCAGCAACTGATGAAAGCATGCCACCAGAAATAGATGCGTCAGCACAACCGGATGAATTTTTCCCCAGCCGACGCCTTGAATGAGGCGAACCAGGATCACCATGATCACCGCCCCACCCGCCAACACCGGCCAGTCGGTGACGCTGAAAAGATCCGCGGGCAAGGTCAGTCCGAGCAAACCCGCAAGCCATAGGACCTGATCGTATCGCAATGCCGCGCCGCGCAACCCGATTCGTCGCCAGATGAATGTTGCAGCCGTCGCCCAGATCATCGTGAGCATGATCGTGCCGACCGCGCGCCAGCCGAACAGGCACCACCCCGCCGTGGCGGGGAAAAGGACGCCCATCGCGTGCATCATGAAATAGCGATGAATCCCCACGCCGCTGTGCATCGGCCAAATACCCGGTCGGCGTCGAAGCCCCGTTGGCGGAATGGTCGCGGCAGGAAGTGAGGTGTCTGACATCAGTGGGAAAGATTACATGGATCGATCAAAGCTGGCCAGTATCCGCGAAACTCCGTTTGGGTTGAGAATTTTTTAGCCCCGTCGCTTGCGACGGGTTTCAGCGCACGACACCCGCCGCAAGCGGCGGGGCTAAAATAAATGAATTACCTCAATTCGAGTTGCTCCCAAATATTAACGGTTTGTCGCCGCTGCGATGGCCTGCATCTTTCGAATGCCCTCAAGAAGCGGCAATTGCGATGGGCAGACATATGAACAGACGCCACATTCAATGCAAGCCTCGAGCCCGGATTGTTCTGCCAGATGCAAGTCTTCACTTTGGGCGGCTTCCAGCACGCCGGCCGGATGAACCTTTGTCGCGCACCAATCGACACACCAGCCGCATCGCGTGCAGGGCGACGGATTCACGTTGGGCCTTGGCGGCGTGCAATGAATCACCAGTTCGCCGTGGCCCATCGCCTGGTCGGCTTTCACCTGGAAATCCCGCAGCACATCCCCCACCCGCAAGGCTCGACCTTCCAGCGGAACGCCCAATACTTCGAATATTTTGGCAATCGTTGTGCCGACCGGGGCAGTGACGAATTGCGCATCGTGCCACACGCGATCGCGCACGGCCAAGGGTACGCGCGTCATCGACTCTTCAAGCAGCGCACATCGTCCGACCGCGACTGCGGCCGCACCATCGAGCACGACCACGCCGACTTCAGTCGGTAGTCGCCCGGGTCGAAGACGCCTGCCAGTCATGCCCCAGGTCAGAAGCGTCGGATCAGAATGCGGATAATCATTTAGAATCGGCTCGACACGCACATCAACCGCGGCACATGTCTTGCGCAATTTGGAAAGCCATCCCGACACAACCCGGCTGTCGGTGATACACGATGTAACCTTCGCGCCGACCAATCTTCCGACGAGCAAAGCGCCAGCCGTCAGTTCCAGAGGAAATTTCGCGGCCAATGCGCTATTTAGACATGCACCCGCATCGGAATCAAGAATGCCACAGAGCACGGTATCCATCGGCCGGCGCATCGCCTGGGTCAACTGGCCCAAAAGATCGGGACTGTTGCGCCGATTGACGATCACGCCGCAGCGATTGAGTTTGTCGATCCACGCGCCCAGTTCCTTCGACGCGATCGATCGCAAGGGCATCAGCGCGGCGAAATCGGTTGCGGGGACCAACGGCGCATCAATCGATACGAAATCGGGAAGATCAGCAGTATCATCCGCTTGAGCGGTCATTGATCAACCCCCCGCAAGCGGCACATTGATTTGGCGGCAAAGATTTTTCAGTGCATCGGCCGCAACCTTAAATAGCTGAGGCCCACTGAATCCACCAAATTGTCCATGTGCGGAAAGATGCGGCTCA
Source organism: Tepidisphaeraceae bacterium (assembly GCA_035545895.1). Taxonomy (GTDB): domain Bacteria; phylum Planctomycetota; class Phycisphaerae; order Tepidisphaerales; family Tepidisphaeraceae; genus DASZXJ01. The sequence goes on from DASZXJ010000201.1 coordinate 7,872, forward strand.
AGGCTTAGAAAACCTCGATAGCCGCTCGCGTAAGCATCTTCCAAAATCGGCGCAAGCTGGCCGTCGCCCTCACCGGCGGGGACAACCCGGCCATCGGACATCATCGCGTCTTTGATATGAATGTGCGTCGAATATGCCTTCAACCCCGGCCAGCACGACAGCGGCAATTCCTTGGCTTGCACGAAATTGGCGAAATCAAACGCGCTGCGAAATTTCGGCGAATCAATTGCCTGCATCAGATCGACACATTGCGTGCCCTTTTCGCCATAAATCTTTGCTTCGTTCTCATGAACGATTGTCACATCGGTGTCGGCAACGTATTCAACCTTGGCCTGCATGCGCCGGACGATCCAGTCGCGATATTTCATGATCTGCCCCTGATCGTCCGGATAATAGCTGAAAATGCGGATCATCGGCGCGCCAAAATACTGCGACATATCGACGGCGATCTTGAACCGGTCGAAATGCTCGTTCCAACTGTCTGTGATCTTCACCTTGCCGATGGGCGATCCAATGCTCGCGACCCCCAGCCCGTTGTCATTCAATTTCGACCTGATTTCGTTTCGCAGCGATTGATCGAAATCCAGCACATTGATGCCGGAAACGCTTCGCAACTCGAAATGTGTGATGCCATTTTCCTTGCAGACGCGAATCTGCTTATCAAGCTCGGGCGATATCTCATCGGCAAATGCGGCGAGTCGAAGCATGCGGGGATTGTAGGTCACTTGCACATTGCAGCAAGTCAAACAATCAGAAACTGCAATGCATCCGTTTCCGTGTTGAGTAGCGCCACCGTCTTTTCGATTGCCCGGTGAAGTGCCCCGGGATTGATCACTCGAACCCTGCCGATGCGCTGATCGGCCTTGATATGTGAGTGGCCCGTCAGCAAATAGTCGTGTTCCTGCTGATCGAGCACCTGGCGAACGATTCGGGCATCATCCCCATGAGTAACGGCAAAATGCTCGCCACCCAGTTCCAGCTCGCCAAGGGTTTGGAAGACCGCAATGCCTAGAGATTCGGCATATCGCGTGAGCAGAGGCCGATCGAAGTCGTTATTTCCCCATACGATGGCGGAGGGAAGCCCCGCCAAAAGGTCCAGAATCTGCTCTCCCCCGACGTCGCCGCAGTGGATATAGAACTCGGCCCCGCCCTGCTGGAGCAACTTGATCCCCGCCAAGGCGGGCTCGATGCGGTCGTGCGTATCGCTCAAAATCCCGACGATCACAGGTACGACGTTACCGTCCAAATGTCCAATGACCAACAAAGAACCAAATCCCAATATAGACTGCCTGCTTTGGTCATTGGTCATTTGTTGGTCATTGGTGCTTGGTCATTGGGCATTATCCGGCTTCTCCTTGACGACATCCCATAGCGGGTATAGTGTCCGCCTCTTCATGCTCAAACACACGCCGTTTTACGATTTTCACGTTTCCGCCGGAGCGCGCCTCGTCGACTTCGCTGGATGGGAAATGCCCATCATTTACCGCTCCATCATTGATGAACACGAGCAAACCCGTAAAAGTGGCAGTATTTTTGATGTATCCCACATGGGCAGGCTTTATTTCTCCGGAACCGATGCCCAGAAATTCCTGAATTATGTCGTGACCCGCAACCTCGCCGACCAGAAGGTGGGTGTCAGCCGCTATTCACTGGTCTGCAACACCAACGGCGGCGTTTTGGATGATGTCATCGTCAGTCGCGACAGCAAACAATGGCTGATGGTCTGCAACGCCAGCAACCGCGACAAGCTGGTCAAATACTTCAACGATGTCCGTCGCGAGAAGGACATGGATTTCGACATTTCCGACCAGACCGAAGCCACCGCCATGGTGGCATTGCAGGGACCAAAGGTGATCGACCGGGTGGCCGATCTGTTGCCGGTCGATGTGCGATCGATGAAACGCTACACCTTCGCCACTGACAGCATCATGCTGGTCAAGTTCACCGTTTTCCGCAGCGGCTACACCGGCGAAGATGGGGTTGAACTGATCTTGCCCGCCAAGGCCGCCGCCATGGGCATGAAAATGCTCGGCGGCAAGTTTGATAAGCCCGATGCCACCATCAAACCCGCCGGCTTGGGCGCCCGCGATACATTGCGCCTCGAAGCCGGCATGCCTTTGTATGGCCATGAGTTAACCGAAGCGATTGACCCAATCTCGGCTGGGCTGGGCTGGGCGGTCGATCTGACCAAGGATTTCGTCGGTGTCGAAGCGCTCCGCGCGATCAAGGAAAAAGGCCCCGTGCAAAAGCTGGTGGGCTTGGAACTGGAAGGTAAACGCATTGCCCGCCAGGAAACCATCATCAAGTCCGGCGACAAAAATGTCGGCATGGTCACCAGCGGCACGCTCAGCCCCACGCTGGGCAAGAGCATCGCAATGGCGTTTGTCGATTCAAACCTCTCGGCCGAGGGAACCGAACTGCAAGCCGACTTGAAGGGAACCCTGAATCCAGCGAAAGTAGTGAAGTTGCCGTTTTATAAAAGGCAGTAGGCAGCAAGCAGCAGGCAGCAGGCAGGTATCAATTGCCCGCTGCCCGCCGCCAGCTGCCTGCTGAAAAACAAATGTCCGTTCCTACTGATCGAACGTTTCTCGAAACCCACGAATGGCACAAGGTCGATGGCTCGCTCGTTACGATCGGCATCACCCAGATTGCCGCCGACGAGCTGACCGACATCACCTATGTCGGCCTGCCCAAGGTCGGCACCGCGATTAAAGCGAGTTCTCGCTGGGGTGAGATTGAATCCGTCAAAGCCACGGCTGACTTATATAGCGGCGTCTCCGGCACGGTCGCGGAAGTGAATGGCGAACTGACGAATAACCCCGGCCTGGTCAACACCGACCCGTACAACGCCGGCTGGATGATTAAAGTGAAAGCAACCGACCCCAGCGAAGCAAAAAAACTCCTCAACCCCGAAGATTATCTGAAAAAGACCGGACACTAACGAATAGCCGCGACGCCACGCGTCGTTCGTCTTCATTTGTATTCATTTTCAATTCAAATGTAAGACGCGCGACGCGTGGCGTCGCGGCTAAGTAAACGAACAATGACTGACTCAATTTCCAACGCGGATTTCATCCCTCGACACATCGGTCCCAGCGATGCCGACATCTCGCAGATGCTTGAAACGATCGGGTTGAAATCGCTCGATGAACTCGTCCTCCAGACCGTTCCTGAATCGATCCGTCTCCAATCGCCATTGAACCTGCCCCAGCCGGCCAGTGAGTTTGAAGTGCTGAACGAACTGCGCGCGATGGCGTCGAAGAACAAGGTATTCCGCTCGTTCATCGGCCAGGGATATTACGACACGATCACCCCGCCGGTCATTCTGCGCAACATCCTGGAAAACCCCGGCTGGTATACGCAGTACACGCCCTACCAGGCCGAGATTTCACAAGGCCGGCTCGAAGCGCTGCTGAATTTCCAAACGATGGTCGCCGACCTGACCGGCCTGCCGCTGGCCAATGCGTCGCTGCTCGATGAAGCCACCGCCGCCGCCGAAGCGATGGCCATGTGCCACGGCATCGCAGGAGATGCCGCCAACGACAAAGTCTTCCTTGTGGCCGATGATTGCCATCCGCAGACGATCGCGGTCGTGAAAACACGTGCCAAGTCGATGGGCATCAAGGTCATTGTCGATCAAATCGCAAATTGCAAATCGCAAATCGCAAATTCGTTTGGCTTGCTTTTGCAATATCCCGCGACCGACGGCCGAATCGTTGATTACACGGACATCATCAACACCGCACACACGTCAAACTCGCTTGTCGCCGTCGCGACCGATCTGCTCGCGCTCACGCTGATCAAACCGCCCGGCGAATTCGGAGCCGACATCGCCGTCGGCTCCGCCCAGCGTTTCGGCGTGCCCATGGGTTTCGGCGGCCCACACGCGGCGTTCATGTCCACCAAAACCGAATACGCCCGCAAACTCCCGGGCCGAATCGTCGGCGTCTCAAAAGATTCGCACGGAAACCCCGCGCTGCGTCTCACGCTGCAAACGCGCGAACAGCACATCCGCCGCGAAAAAGCCACGAGCAACATCTGCACCGCACAGGTACTGCTCGCGATCATGGCGAGCATGTATGCGGTGTATCACGGGCCCGAAGGAATCAAGCGCATCGCCCGGCGGGTAAACAGCTACGCCAGTGCACTGGCGAGCGGATTGAGACGGCTCGGGCATGATGTCACCGACGATCCGTTCTTCGATACGATCAGCGTCAAACCCAACGGCCTGGCTGTCAGGTTCATCCTCGATGCCGCCCGGCTTGTGGGCATCAATCTCCGCGATTGCAAAGACACCATCTGCATCAGCGTGAATGAAACCACTACTGCTCAAGACATCCAAGCCATCATCGAATGCTTCGCCGGCGGCAGCACGATGCGGCTCTCGCCCGACGATCTTACCGGCAATTCAAAATCGCAAATCGCAAATCGCAAATCGCAATTTCTCCAGCATCCCGTCTTCAACACTCACCACAGCGAAACCGAGATGCTTCGCTACATCTTCAAGCTGCAATCGCGTGATCTATCGCTCGCGCAGAGCATGATCCCACTCGGCTCATGCACGATGAAGCTGAATGCCACCAGCGAAATGATCCCCGTTACCTGGGCGGAGTTTGGGCAAATCCATCCCTACGCGCCGGCTGAGCAGACGCAGGGATATCAGCAGATGTTCGAGCAACTGGAGAAATGGCTGGCGGAGATCACCGGCTTCGCGGCCGTGTCTCTTCAGCCCAATGCCGGCTCGCAAGGCGAATACGCCGGCCTGCTCGCGATTCGCGGCTATCACGAATCGCGGAAGGAGCTGCATCGCGATATTTGCTTGATTCCCACCAGCGCGCACGGCACGAATCCGGCCAGCGCGGTGATTGCCGGGTTTAAAGTCGTCGCGGTCGAGTGCGATGCCCAGGGCAATATCGATGTGAACGACCTGCGCGCCAAAGCCACACAGCATCGCGATCATCTGGGCGCGCTGATGGTGACCTATCCATCCACCCATGGCGTATTCGAGGAAGGCATCAGGCAAATCTGCCAGATCGTTCACGAGAATGGCGGACAGGTTTACATGGACGGCGCCAACATGAACGCACAGGTCGGCCTCTGCCGGCCCGGCGACATCGGCGCGGATGTCTGCCACCTGAACCTGCACAAAACCTTCTGCATCCCCCACGGCGGCGGCGGCCCCGGCATGGGCCCCATCGGCGTCGCCAAACATCTCGCGCCGTTCCTCCCGGGCAATCCAGTGAACGCCCACGGCTCCGCCGTGGGACCCGTCAGCGCCGCTCACTGGGGCAGCGCCAGCATCCTCCCCATCTCCTGGATGTACATCCGCATGATGGGCGAGAGCGGCCTGAAAAAAGCCACGCAGCTCGCCATCCTCAACGCCAACTACATGGCCAAGCGCCTGGAAGGACATTACAAGCAGCTATTCACTGGCCGAAACGGTCGCGTCGCGCACGAGTTCATCGTCGATTGTCACGACTTCCAGAAGACCGCCAACGTCACCGTCGAAGACATCGCCAAGCGATTGATGGACTACGGCTTCCACGCCCCCACGATGAGCTGGCCCGAACCCGGCACGCTGATGGTCGAGCCAACCGAAAGCGAACCCAAAACCGAACTCGATCGCCTCTGCGATGCACTGATTCACATCAGACAGGAAATCGCCGCCATCGAGCATGGCCAATCGGATCGCACGGACAACGCCTTGAAACACGCCCCGCACACCGCGCCGGCTGTGACCAGCGACACTTGGTCCCACAAATACTCGCGCCAACAAGCCGCCTTCCCCGCAGCGTGGCTAAAGGATTTCAAGTTCTGGCCATATGTGGGCCGGATCGATAATCCGTACGGGGACCGGAATCTGTTCTGCACGTGCGTGCCGGTGGAGGGTTCGAAATAACAAAGAATTTCAGTTCGATTTCTTTCGCAGACGCCGAAACGCCCATTCATCAGATTGGTCGTTGGCCGGCTTGGTCGTAGGTTCGTAGAGATTGGATGGTTGAGTTTCAAACGTCTCCAACATATTTACCTCTTTGCCCGCGTGAGGCCCATCCATGATGACTCCCATGATGGTGTTGTACTCGTAATAAAATGGGAAAGTCCATTCGCCAATTCTCACGACCCGGCAAGTCACAACCACAGTACCGGCTCCCACCTTTCCCACGTGGTGGTTTCTGGGATAATGCGGATAATCTGTTCGAACTATTTCGAGGGTGTCCGAAGGGTGATCCTTTATAAGATCCGAGTCTTCCACAACCCGATACCATTTTCCCAGAACGTCCAACCGCTGCACATCCGGAGTCTGGGTTAGATCGGTATAGTTGCTGCAACCGCAGACCAGGGGTAAGAGCGAAATGCCGCCGATGATCAAACTTCCTCGCCAATTCATGGTTCCACCTCGGTCCACATTATCATCTTCCACCAGTAGCCGTCGAGGCACCAAGACGCCGAGGACACCGAAAACACAGAGGGAAAACTACTTCTCGATTTTCTTCTCTGTGCCCACTGTGCCCTCTGTGGCTAATCCTCTTTCCCTCTTGGCGGTTGCATCAGGCTGATTTCCGACAAACCGCGATGGAGCGAAAACGCGAAGAACGAATTAATCTTGTATTCTTCGTGCCTTCTTCGTCGCTTCGTGTCTTCGTGGCTCTGCATATTCCCGTTGTTCCATCAATCGCCTAAAGTGACTGATCTGTGAAAAGGAGCTCATTCATGGAAATCAAAAGAAACGGTTCGAGGCCATCGGGTAAAGGGCCGGCGGATTGGTTTACCGGCGTGGTTCGGATTGATCCGCTGCTGGATGCACCCGCACCGGCCCGTGTTGCGGGTGCGAGCGTGACGTTTGAGCCGGGTGCGCGGACGGCGTGGCACACGCATCCGCTTGGCCAGACCTTGATCGTGATCTGCGGCTGCGGTTGGGCGCAGCGATGGGACGGCCCGAAAGAAGAAATCCATCCCGGCGATGTGATCTGGTTCGCGCCCGGCGAAAAGCACTGGCACGGCGCAACCGCCACCACCGCGATGACTCACATCGCCATCCAGGAAAAGCTGGACGGCAAAGCCGTCGATTGGCTGGAGAAGGTGAGCGATGAACACTATCAGGGGCAACGTTGATCAAGAGCCCGGGAACAATTTGATGCGCGAGCCGATTGCACATCGACAAATCCGTCACCACGTTGACCAACTCAGCCAAACGCAACCGCGGAGCCGGTCGATTTCAGAGCTGGATGATCCCGCACTTACTTGACGTAATGATACTCGGCTTCCGTAACAACACCGTTCTCGAAAGTAATACCCGTGCCGCCGCCTATAAGACCTCGATAGTAGGTCCAAAGGTCTTCATCCCTGTCATGGTGAGCGATGCTGGGCTCGCCATAACGAGCGCGAACTTCCTGCATCGTGAGTCCTTTCAGCGAATCTTCTCCGACCTGGCGGCCGCAGACTACGTATCGAATTAAGAAATATCCGGCAAAGAGCGAGAGAACCGCGATGACGCTTCGCCGGTAACGCATGCTGGATAACCTTTGATCGATCTGACCTACAGCGCACACGCGACGCTCAGACCGCGAGAGAAGTAACCGCCGCCGCGAACCGCTCCAGCGGTGGGTTATATCGCCCGCCGACCGCTGAAACCTGACGGGACGAAAAGGATGCCGGTAGCCAAGAGTGGATAAACACACAGCGGCAGCAGGGTCGAAACGGCATACACCGCTTCATTGTTGGAAAACCGCGACACGGCTATCGGCAGTCCGAAAACTAATGCGCCACCTAAGACGCCCGCTGCAACCGTTAGACTCGCCTTACGCTCCTCGAGCAGACGTCCGGAAAAAGCTTGCCGACACGCTGCACCCACAGCAAGCAATCCAGCTTCAATAAGTACGACGAACGTGCCGCCGCACCCGGTTGTAAGAGGGTAGTCTCTCGATCCAAACATGAACAATAGAGTCACAGAAAGGACAGTCGCGATACCGAGACCCACGACAAAATGAAATCCGGTTATTTCCAGCAATGACTTGGGGCGAGGGGCCAGCCCGCTACCGTTCGCGTATCCAAGCGTCGAGTTGGCGGGGTCTTTGTGCGACATAACGGACCAGCGTTTAATGGCCAGCACCGCGCCGACCGGTTCTTAGTTTACCAGATTGCGTGACGCCGGGCCGGTCCGCTCCAGCGGTGGGTTATCCGTCACTTCGGCAGGCCGAACGCGTCCGAATCCTCTTGAAGGTCTTTCAGCGCGCGGTCCACGATCCGGCGGAACTGCTTCTCAAGCTCGGCGACGCTCTTCCCCTCATCCGGCAGCATCATCCAGCACATCTGGATTGCCTGACGCACGCTTTGGTCGATCTGCCCAGGGCTGAACATCGCCCGCATCTTCTTACGCGCCTCGGGATCGTTGGGATCGAACATCGCCATAGCCGTGCCTCCGCTGTGACGGATAACGTAATGGCGATCAACGGCCGGGCCGGCGCACGCGCGGCGCCCGACCACGAGTAACTATATCGCCGGCACGGTCCGTTGCATTGCCGGGTTATCCAGCAGCTTGCCGCCGTCGCAGAATCCTTACGCCGATGACGATTGCCACAATTCCGAGCGCGAGGAACGGCAAACACCAGAACAACATCGCGGTCGGGTTTGTCATGAGCACGGAGCCGTCAGGTTCGCGCCGCACATTCGGAGCACCCAAGGCACGTTCGGGGCCAATCCAATCGATCAGACGGAAGCCCCACGCTTGGAACGTGATGACGAAGAACGCGCCTACGAGGATCGCGATGATGCCGATGGACTTGCGAATCACGTCTCTCGCTGCTGGATAACCTCTGATTAACCTGACCCGCAACGCGGGTTAGCAGCCGCGGGGCCTATGGCATTGTACCGGTGGAAGTCGCGATCGGGCAAGGAATTGCAAGACTCGCTCGCCATTTTTGCCGTGGAGGAAAACCGGCGTGGACGTGAGGCTGGGCATGATATGTTGCGCTCGAACTCCGCCTAACACGCAAGGTCATGAATTTGCGCGCCAGGCTGCTAAATAGTGCGCAGGAACCTTATTTTGTGCGCAAGGCAGTGGATTTGAGCACAGGAACATCTTTTTGTGCGCTGGGTGCCAGAATTGCGCAAGGAAACTCGGATCTGCGCGCAGGGAATTTCCATCGCGCGCAGGATGGCGGAATTGTGCGCAGGGATTTCCTGCTGCACGCAGGGTCTCGAATGAGTGCGCAGGAACATCGAACTGCGTAGATGAGCCACGAATTCACTGCAGGGGCGAATAATATCGCGGGATTCGGCCGAAAAACGTGTGTGATGCGGATTTTTGCACGTTCATATAAAGGCCACAATCGCATGGTTCGATCCCTATGTTGTTCTCTGATCCACGCTGTTCGTGAGGATGCCTATGTCTCGCAACTTTTATTTTGGCGCGGATGCGACAATGGTCAGAGGATCGGCGGTGTTTAGTTCGGTCATCTCGGCTGACCCCGCCTCTTTTGGATTGACCAGCGCGCAGAGCGATGCGTTTGAATCGATCAATGCTGCGCTGCAGGACGCGTATCAGATCGCGATTACGCCGGCGACGCGTACGTCGGTGGCTGTTTCAAAAAAGAACGCCGCTGTCAAAGCGATGCAGCGAAAAGCTGTGATGCTGGCGAAACTCATCAGCAGTACACCATCCGTCAACGATGCGCAGCTGATCTCGCTGGGATTGCTCCCCCGCGCCAAACGCACGCGGCGAAACGTGCCGACCGATCCGCCGCTGGTGCAGGTGCTCTCGGTGGTGGGCCGGCTGGTGAAATTTCGAGTCTGCGACAAGGATTCGCAGACCGGCCGCAGCAAACCGTTTGGCGCATGCGGAGCCCAGATTTTCTCATATGTGGGCGAGGAACCCGCCAATGATTCGCGCGCGTTTCATTTCGAGTGCTTTACCAGCCGCACAACGGTGCAGTTGCACTTTCCCAACAATGTGCCCAGCGGCGCAACAGTTTGGCTGAGCGCCCGATGGGTCAACGCCCGCGGCGAAACGAGCATCGCCAGCCCCCCACTCAACTTCACCCTGCAAGGCGGCCCGGTCGTTGCAGAAACGCCCATGCTGGCCATGGCGGCGTGAGGCGCACCGGTAGCTGCGTCATGTATGCGAAACCGCGATGACATCGCCGTTCATGCCATGCGCCGGCTCAGCGGAGGGAGTGTGAGGGCCAGGAGGAGAAGCGGGAAATACAAGCTCTGCAAGCCTGCGATTAACCTAAATGCCGTCTCACCGAGCGTCGACCATAGCGAAACAATTGATAAATTGGCATGCACCGTAATCGCAGTGTCGATGACCAACATGAGAATTGAACCTGCTGCACCGATGCGCAGCAGACTGATGCTGTGGGGCAAACGCCTCAATAAGCGGATCCCGCCGACGAGCAGCATCGTCCTAGCGGCTGCGTAGATAAGTATGATCTCTTTCTGCAAGGTACTACCGAAATACCACGATGTGGAGGCCGGACTGGCGATCCAGCCATTGGCCAGAGCTACACGTAAGCCGTTGAGGATCACATTGGTGCCGCCATACACGATCGCCGCCCAGCCAACGATACATCTCAGAATTCGGTCGGTTGGCAGCACAACGGCTGATTCATATTCGATCTGAACGGGCGAGTTTGTCATGACGATGCCTTCTTCACGCCGGTCACGTGACTAATACACCGAAACACGCCGCGCGATAAGACATTAAGCACGCGAGCGCGCCGTGGGCGCAATCATTTCTTTTTCAGCCCATCGCGCCAAGCCATGATTTCAAGCTCGCCCTTGACGGCGTCGTCGATCGGAATAACCGGATCGACCTTGAATACAAACGAGGGAAGCATCGAGCAGAATTTGTGGATGGTGACCGGGTCGTCGCATTCCATGAGCATGTGGCCGCCCCACTCGCCGACGCGGATGACGAAGAAATCGATCTTGAAATTGTCCGGCTTTTTCCATTGGCCGAAAACCTCGAGGATTCGCTTCTGGGCGTTCTCGTATTCAATCGGCGAACCTTGCGGCCGCTCGAACCAACTGAGCATGTATTTCATTGCAATCCTTCCCTAAAATGATTGCCCGCATGGTATCGCGGTAACTTCAAATCCGCGAACATTCACCTGCCCATAAAAATACGGATTGGTGGGAACTTCATTGCTTAGCGCCGCCGTTTGCGGCGGGTTACGGGAGCGCGGAACCGGGCGCGACCAACAACGGGGAATTCCAATTCGAGTATATGAAGGCAGTAATAAAGATCCCAAGCCCGTCTCACGTCGAAAGGATTGATTTATGCTGACGCGGAAAGAGTTCTCACTGGTTCTGGCCGGCGCCTTGATCGCCGGCGGGGTTGTGACGATGGCGCAATCGGTTAAAAAGACAACCATGACATCAACCGCCATTGAATGGAATTCCATCGAAGCCAAAACCAACGCCAATGGTTCCAGCAAGAAATTTTTCGAAGGCCCCACCCCCACGCTTGATATGCTGGAATGCCACGCTTCCACCCTCAAGCCGGGCGCGGCCAATCATGAGATTCTGAAACGCGCGAACGATGAAGTCATCATCGTCAAGGAGGGAACCCTCGAAGCCTATGTCGGCGACAAGTGGGTGAAGCTTGGTCCAGGGTCGGTCATTTTCAACGCTGCCAACGTCGATCAATCGATGCGAAACACCAGCGACGCGGCGGCCACCTATCACGTTGTCACATTTCGCCCGGCGCCAGTCGCTCCTAACACCAAGACAGGAAATTAGTTTTGATCTGGCGCGATGGTCGGTCCATTCGAAGGGAACGTTTCTCATGACAACCCAATTTCAATATTTCAGTGTGCTCATGTTCACAGCGATGCTCGTCTCGAGACTTGGCGCAGCGCCGGCGGGGGCTGAAAAGGGAATCGCCGTTGTGCCCAACGAAGCCGCGCGTCGCGTGGATGTGCTGGTGGATGACCAGCCGTTCACTTCATACATCTGGGCCGAAAACCTGAAGGTTCCGACGCTGTATCCCATTCGCACCGCCAGCGGCACGGTCATCACCCGCGGCTTTCCGCTCGAACCCCGAACAGGCGAGCGCGTCGATCATCCGCATCACGTGGGAATGTGGTTGAACTATGGCAGCGTCAACGGCGTGGATTTCTGGAACGCCTCCAGCTTTCTGACTCCAGCGCAGCAGGCCAAGATGGGTTCGGTCGCGCACCAGCGTATCGTCAAAGCCACCGGCGGCGCGGACAAAGGCGAGCTTGAAGTCGAACTCGACTGGATCATGCCCGATGGCGAGAAGATTGTGCATGAGACGGCCAGTTTCGTGTTCACCGCTGGGCCCGGCCGGCGCGTCGTGGATCGCACGTCCATCCTCACGGCGATGGACAAGCCGGTGGTGTTCAAGGACGACAAGGAAGGGATGTACGGCCTGCGCGTCAGGCGCGAACTGGAACAACCCGCCAACGATTCGGTGGTCTATGTCGGCGAAGACGGCAAGGCGGGTACGGTAAAATCGGTCAACAAGGATAATGTAACCGGCCAATATCGCACGAGCGAAGGCAAAACCGGCGACGCCGCCTGGGGCACACGCGGCCGCTGGACCATGCTCAGCGGCAAAGTGAAGGACGAAGAAATTACGATCGCCATGCTCGATCATCCGAAGAATGTCGGATTTCCAACCTATTGGCATGCCCGGGGATACGGTTTGTTTGCCGCCAACCCGCTTGGACAGGAAGCTTTCAGCAACGGCAAGGAAAAATTGAATTTCACTCTTGCTCCCAGGCAGGCGACCACATTCCGATATCGCGTGGTTATTTTCGACGGCCGGACGACGCCGGAGCAGGTGGAAGATCAATATCGGCAATTCACCGGCGATGCGAAGTAAAGCGGAGAGAGGGTGATAATGGCGTTCAACAAGAATCATCTCGCCTGCGCCAGCCGCGCAGTAATGAGATGCGCCAATAGCAAACAAAGATTGCTGTGTTTCAGTGGCTAAAGTTTGGACGCATCAATTTTCCAGTTGCACCGAATAAGTTTGGCCGCGCTCGGTTTCGAATGAAACGGTGCCGTTCGGATTTGAATGAGTTTCAACCGCAGCGTTGCCATTTTGGACCTTCAATCCCGGCCCCCAAATGGTGCAGGTCTTGCCCAGACCCGACGAGATGGTTGCCTGGACAAGCCGGCCCTGGTTCCACTTGATGGAGACGTCAAAACCGCCGCGAGCGCGCAGCCCGCGGATGCTCCCGGCGGGCCACGCCTTGGGAAGCGCCGGCAAAATACGGAGAAATCCCTCGTGGCTTTGAAGCAGCATTTCAGCAATGCCGCTGGTCGCTCCAAAATTTCCGTCGATTTGGAACGGTGGATGGGCATCAAAAAGATTCGGATAAACGCCGCTTCGCGCTTCTGCCGGCACCCGCTGCGTCGCGGGCGCGGCTGCTGGGCTTGCCGGGCCCTGCGTGGCGTCACGGAGCAGATTGCCAAGCAGCGTATACGCGTGATCGCCATCAAGTTGACGCGCCCAGAGATTCAGTTTCCACGCGAGCGACCATCCGGTGGCTTCGTCGCCTCGGCCAACGAGGCTCTTGCGCGCCGCCTTGAACAGCTCGGGCGTTTCCTGCGTAATCTGATTGCTGGGAAACAGCCCATATAAATGTGATGGATGGCGATGAGAGTCTGTCTCGTGGTCGATGTCGTCCAGCCACTCCTGCAATTGTCCATATTGGCCGATCTGAAATGGCGCGAGCTTGCTGCGCGTATCATGCAGTTGCTGTTGAAAATCGGCATCAACGCCCAGGATTTTTGCCGCCTCGGCGGTCTGCGAAAAAAGATCCCGCAGGATGCTCATGTCCATGGTCGGCCCAGCCGTCACGCCGCCATGTTCAGGCGATAAACTCGGACACGTGACCAGCCATCCATGCCTGGGGTCTTTTACCAGTGTGTCGATGAAGAATTCACTGGCTCCCTTGAACAGTGGATAAGAGGATTCGAGAAACGCGCGATCGCCGGTGAATTGATAATGTTCCCAGAGATGCGTCAGCAGCCATGCGCCTCCGGTGGGCCACATGCCGTATTGCGGGCCGTCGATCGGCGCGGTGGCGCGCCAGAGGTCGATGTTGTGATGGCAGACCCACCCGCGCGCATGGTAGTTGACTTCCGCGGTGTGTCGGCCGGTCACTGAAATGTCGCGCACCATCTGAAAGAGCGGCTGGGCGCATTCGCTGAGCGCGGTCGTCTCCGCCGGCCAATAATTCATCTCGGTGTTGATGTTGATGGTGTACTTGCCGCCCCAGGGAGGACTGACCGATTCATTCCAGATGCCCTGCAGATTGGCCGGCTGGTCGCCCGGCCGGCTGCTCGCGATCAACAGGTATCGGCCATAATTGAACAGCAGGGTCGCCAGCGCCGGATCGTTTCCATCGGCAAAATGCTTGATTCGCTCGTCAGTCGGCAGATTGCCTTGTGGCGTCGCGCCAAGATCGAGCGTCACTCGCCGAAACAGCGATTGATGATCGGCAACATGAGCTGCACGAAGATCGTCAAACGATTTCGGTTCCGCAGCCTTGAGGTCGCCGGCGACCAGAGCATCCGGATCAGCGGTCAGATCGGCGTAGTTCTTGTAATTCGTCCGGCAGGCAATGCGAATGGTAATTGAATCGGCCGAATCCACCACGAGCGACTTGTCATCGTGCGTCATTTTCCCGCCGGCTGTTTCAATCTGAGCCTGCGCGAGAAATTTTACCTTCCCCGCAATTCCCTGGAACTCGCCGGTCGTGCCATGCAGAGCGACGAAGTTTTCGCCGATGGTCGTCTCGGCAACCTTCTGAGGCGTGTTTATCGTCGCCTTCAATCGCACCTTGCCCGGCTGATCGGCGCTGACGCGAATGACAATCACCTGGTCCGGCGCTGAAGCGAACACCTGCCGCGTGTAGGTCACGCCGCCGGCAACATATCGGGCGGTTGCAATCGCGGAGTCCAGATCCAGTTCCCGGCGATATTGGGTGACTTCCGAATTGGGAAACTCAAGCAGCAGATTGCCGACGGTCTGATAGGGCGCCTGACGCATTGGTTTTGCCATGCCTTGCGCGAGGATCAGGTCGTTGGCTTCCTTCTGACGACCCGCGAAGATCAACTCTCGCGCCTTGGCATAGGCTTCAAACGCGCTTGGACTGCTCGGATCATAAGGACCTCCAGCCCAAACCGTATCTTCGTTGAGTTGAATCCGTTCCTGGCGCGGATCGCCAAAGACCATGGCACCGAGCCTTCCATTGCCGACCGGAAGCGCTTCAGTCCAAACGCGAGCCGGCTTGTCGTACCACAACACCGTGGCGGGCTGGGCAAAGGCCGTCCCCATCGCCATCAAAACAGTCCAAACGATTTGCGATATGAGAAATCGGTCAAGCATCATCGTTCACCCAGTTTTTTTGTGAAATGCGAAACGACCCAAAACCTGGTAACTGGTGCATTCAAGCGTGACACGGGGCTTTCAGCCCGTGCTCATGGGCTGAAAGCCCCGTGTCACATTTGGAAATGCACCAGTACCCAAAACGCCCTATGTAACAAAAATGCAATCACCGAGGCGTCGAGGAAAACGCCGAGAAGAAACCGCTGGCACACAGATCACCCGCCGCAAGCGGCGGGGCTAAATGATTTGCTGCTCATGGCATGGGGCTTAGCCCTTCGTATCGAACCTTCCAGTTCTTCGGGAAACCGGGGGCATGTTCCATATTGCCATCCCAACCAGTTGCCATCATCGCGGCGGCGGACAACCAACCGCCGCTGGCGGGCAAATAGAGAGGCGTTTCGTTGTTGTTGCGATAGGCGTATCCTGACGGCAGGAAAGGATTTCTGTCGTATCTGCCGACAAGCAATCGAATGGCCATTTCCGGTTCGTTCATTCGAGCAGCGCACATCGCGACCATCGGAAAACCCCACGTGACCGCATTTTGCGGCCGACTCGTCCGGCTCGCCGACGCCGACGCCAGCGTGCGATGCATCACTTCCTTATCAATATCCCTGCCCGGCAGGACTCCATACAACCAGGTCGCCATCCATGATGCGCCGTTTTCAACCGGGATCTCCAAAGTCGGGTAAACGCCATTTCGTACCGGCAGCGGCGCGATATTGTTCAGCACTTTGTCGGTGAGTTCCTCTCGCGGAATGCCCAATCGAACCCGCCACTGCTGCGCGGTTTCCATCGTCCATTTCCAATAGCCGAGTTCCATCGTCGGATTCAAATTGTGGTCATAATCGACGTGCCCTTCGTCGGCCGACCCAATCCCTGTGCCCAGCACGTATTGTTTTCGCTGCGGGTCAAATTCCATGAACGTCGCCATGTAGTCGGCGGTGTTGAAGACAATGTCTTTGTATTTATCGAGCGTCGCGCGATCCTTATGCGCGCGATACGCCAGTTCAGCCAGGTAAACCGGATGCGGCTGTTGCCATACGAGCATCGGGCCGACCCACGATGGGCTTTCGTCGCCGGAAGGGTCCGACATTTTCGTCCATTTGGCGCCGGCGCACCCTTCCCGCTTGGCCATCGCCTGGGCGGCGGGAAGGATTTGATGCAAACCGTCGAGGCTTCGTTCCATCAGTTCTGGACGGCCCCACAGCGCAAAATGCGCAACGTGCCACCAGTACATTTCCATGTGGAACTTGCCGTACCACGAATTGCATGCCAGCCCCGTCTCCTGCGGCGGCAACGAGCCGGCGTTGTGGACGCGCGTGACATACTGCGACAAGACAATTCGCCGTTCCAGTTCGGCTGCACGTGGATCGTCATTGCCGGACAGATCAATCGCGCCGCCGCTGGTCCAGAACTTCTTCCATTCATCGCGGCTGGCGGATTGCACATCGGCAAATCCATCGACTTCGCCAGCGATGGATTTCTGTGCAAACCATGCAGTTAGTTCGATCTGGTTACCGCCGCCGCTGAGCAGGTATTGATGCTTGCCCGTCTCGGCCAGCGAAACACCGGAACTCCATTTCGTGCGAACAGTGTATTTCGTGTCGTCCAACGTACGCGCAAAATCGGCAGCGATATCGCCCTGGCGCGACAGGATCGTTTGATGAGCGTCGGGCTTGGTCCAATCATCGAATCCCTGTCCCCATGAGCCGGAAGGATAGGCAAATGCGATGCGCACCTTCAATCGCCCCGCTGCAATCAATGGCGACTCGATTTTAATCGCCACTTCATCGCGAGCCGGATGACCAATCGTCTGTACATGGACCGCGGTTCCATCAACCGTGAATGAACTGCTCAGCACGCCAGTCCAAATGTCGAGCTTTTCCTCGATATTCTTCAAATCCCCAATGGCCACCTTCGAACCATCGGCCCGGGTCATTTCCAGACCGATTCGGCCCAAGCCGAATTTGTGCGCGTTGGAACGAAGGTATAACGATTCGGGGGTCAGCAGATTGTCGGAAATGCGATTGTTGTTGTCGGTTTTGATGAACGGATACCAGGCCTGGTGATCGTATTTCTTGAACGCCGTGAATTTGAATTTATCCAGGCTGAAGCCTTGCGGGTTGGGAAAGCTGTGCCACCCCCAATTGCTTAGGGTCCCGATGGGCATGGTCTTTTCGTAATACTCGGGAAAGCTTTGCAGGCCGGTGACATCGACGTTGAAGGCAAACTCGCCATTGCCCACCGCCATCGCGCCCATCGGGTCGATTTCGTGAACGACAATGTTGTGTCGATTGACCAGCGCTTCCCGGTCGATCGGCTGCGCGCGGGCGATCAGCGCGCAGTTCAAGACAACGATCAATGCGGTCGTCAGTTTATTCATGGTGTTGGATAAAGGCCTTCATAACGGACTTTCCAATTCTTTGGAAAGCCGGGTGCGTGTCCTGTGTTGCCGTCCCAACCCGCAGCCATCATCGCGGCGGCGGACAGCCATGCTCCGTTGGCGGGCATGTACATGGGTGTTTGCATCGGCGGCGGACCCGCACGACGCACCGAATAGCCCGATGGACGGAAAACATTGGCATTGGGATTGTACTTGGGCACGAGCAGTGAGACGGCAATTTCGGGCTCGTTTAATCGAGCTGCACACATCGCTTCCATGCCAAATCCCCAGGTGATATCGGGCAGCACCCGGGTTACTCTGGCGCGGGTCACATCCAGCAGGGTTTTATGAATTGCTTCGTGGTCAATTCCGTCGCCGGGAATCGGGCCGCAGAGCCAGGTCGCCATCCAGGATGCGGTATTTTCCTCGGGCACTTCAAGCGTGACGTAGACGCCGTTGCGCATGGGAGGCGGCGAAATATTGTCGATCACCTTCTGCCACGTGGGCTCGGGCTCCATGCCCAGCCGCTGCCGCCATGATTGGGCAGTTTTGAGCGCCCATTTCCAGTAACCCAGTTCCATGGCGGGGTTCATGTTGGCGGCATAATTCGGCCGGCCTTCATCCGCCGACGAAATACCCGGGCCAAGCACATACTTCTGGCGCACCGGATCGAAATCGACGAACGTCGCCATGTAATCGGCCGTCTCAAAGACGATGTCCTTGAACTGTTCCAGAGTTTCTCGCCGCTGGGTCGCGCGATAGGCGAGTTCGGCGAGATAAATCGGATGCGGCTGCTGCCACACCAGCGCCGGGCCGATGCCCGATGGGCTTTCTTCGCCGGTTGGATCAGTCATTTTTGACCATTTTACGCCTTTGGATTTTTCCAGCGCGGCCATCTTCTGGCCCGGCGGCATCATGCGCTTCAGGCCCTTGAGACTGCGCTCCAGAATTTCCGGATGTCCCCACAAACCCCAATGGGCTGCATGAAACCAGTACATTTCCATGTGGTACTTGCCGTACCATGAATTGGCAGCCAACCCGGTTTCCGCGCCCGGATACGAGCCGCCATCGTGAACCATCATCACATATTGCGAAAGCACCAGCCGGCGTTCGAGTTCGGCAGCGCGAGGATCCTCGTTGCCGGACAGATCGATAATGCCGCCCTTCATCCAGTAGTTCTTCCAGCCGTAGCTCGAAGCGGCTTGAAGATCGTCCACGCTGTCGGGCTGATCGACAATTGTTTCAGGCGAAAACCATCCGGTGAATTCGATCTTGTTGCCCGTGCCGGTGAGCAGGTATTGATGTTTACCGGTTTCGGCGATCGTGACGTCCGGCGACCACCTGGTGCGGACGTTGTACTTCATGCCATCCAACGTTCGCGCAAATGTTCCGCCGGTCTTTCCCTCCGCGGTGAATACAGTCTGATGGGCATCCGGCTTGTTCCAATCCTGGTAGTCCGGGCCAAATTTGTCGGTGGCATATCCAAATGCGATGCGTACCTTCAGGTGACCCGAAGCGATCAATGGTGATTCGATTCGTGTCGCCATTTCATCGCGAAGCCAGTGGGCAGCGGTCGTGACATGAACCGGCGCGCCATCGACTTCAAATGAACTGGTCATGATGCCGGTCCAGATATCCAGCGTCTGATTCAAATTCTTCAAATCCGTGATTGCGACTTTTGACCCATCGGCGTGAGTCATTTCCAGGCCGATCCGTCCCAGGCCCAGTCGATGTGGATTGCCGCGTAGATAAGCTGCATCCGGCGGCGCATTGCTTGTGCTCGATGATGGAAATTCGAACGTGCGATCAAACTTCTTGATCACCGTGAATTTGAATTTATCGAGCGTGAAGTTCTGCGGATTCGGAAAGCTGTGCCATCCCCACGTGCTGAGAATGCCGATCGGTGTGGTTTGTGTGTAATACTCAGGGAAGCTCTGCAGGCCGGTGACATCGACGTTAAACGCGATCTCGCCATTGCCCACCGCCATCGCGCCGTAGGGGTCGATCGAATTAACGACTATCTTGTGCCGGGAAACCACGGCTTGCCGATCGATCGGCGCTTCGGTCTGCGCGAAGCCGGACAGCGCGCCCTGCACAATAAATAGAAATGCAACGACCGAGAATTGACTCTTTTTCACGTTTCCTCCAAACGCCAACACTTGGAAAAACTCAAAGCCACGAAGATCACGAAGTTTACACGAAGAAGAAATCAGGCTTTCCTTCGTGCCTTCTTCGTGATCTTCGTGGCTCTGCTCTTTTTCCGGCCCTGTAATCTCTGAAGCTGATTATTTGTCTAACCTTCGATCTACCGCGAAGGACTCCTCATCGCATTACCCATTCAGTGCCGGTTTCGTTGACTTCATCTTCGCCGGGATGCATGTCGTCGCCACGAATGCTGAAATTGATCTGCAGGGTCTTGCGGACGATGATGAGCTGGCCATTGGCGTCTTTCATTTGTTCGCCCTTGTCATTTTTGAGGATGACGGCTTCGCCGCTGAGTCCGCCGCAGAAAATGGAGAATTGCCCCATCTTGGCCATCGGTTCGGGCCAAATCGCCACGCCGTCCTTGGCTTGGTCCTCGCCGACGCGTAATTCGCCGGCGATGGTCGGGAAGGGTTCCAGGAACTGCTTCTTTTCGCGGCCTTTGATCACCGCAAACACCGAGGCCGGGATATTCTTGTCCGAACGAATCACCTGGCCATCGCGGGTCATCATTTCAAAGACGGGCAGGAACATCTGCTCTTTGTCGGTCTTATTCGTGACGGTATAGGTCATATACCAGTACGCCTGCGGCACGGAACTGTTACCCACCTGAACGGTCACCCGCTTGGGCAGGCTATGTTCAAATTTCAGTTCCCAGGTGATGGGATACGGGCTGGGCTTGGGAAAGTCGGCATAGGCAAAAGTCGCCCCCAAGACGATCAGGGTTAACAAAACCCGTATCACTGGGGCTCGGTTGGTGGTCGTGCGCCTCATAGGTTGTGTCTCCGGGATGCAAAAAGCAGCATATCGGGCGAGAATACAGCACCATCATTTGCCGACACTGCGGCGAAAGGTATTGTTAGGAAACATGGCAAGCCTGTCAAATTTCTTTCGCCCGCGTGACCCCGGCGCGGGACCTGGTTTCACCCCGGTATACAGGCCTGTCCAGCGGCAGGAAATCGAATCGGCGCTTCGTTTGATCCTGGCTGATGGAAATGGGCTGGCGAGCGACGAAGCCGTGCTCGACTTCCTCGCCTTTGCCTTGCAACGAAAAATCGACGTCAATGAAATCTGGGTCGCCATCGTTGACGACCACATCGTTTGGGCCCTGCTCCCGATTATCAGCCCCGGGCGGACGATGCTGCTGTTTACACCCAATCGCCTGCCCCTGGGAACTCCGCCCAGCGCGGCCCGGGAACTGACCGATCAAGTCTGCGCACATTGGCAGAAAAAGAACGTTAATCTTGCTCAGCTTCTGCTGGATCCATCCGACGAGAATGTTCAGGAGCTATATGTCGCCTGCGGATTTGAAATGCTGGCGGAGCTGATCTATCTGCAAAAATCAGTATTCGAGCCGCTGCATGTCGCATTTCCGGCGGGCTTTGAAATCGTTCACTATTCCGCGGAAAGTCACACGGACTTTGCCCGCGCGATTCTCCACAGCTACGAGCAGAGCCTGGATTGCCCCCGCTTGAACGGCCGGCGCGACATTCAGGACGTGATCGCGGGCCACAAGGCATCAGGCATTTTCGAACCCAACTTGTGGCACCTGTTGCGCGAAAACGGACAGAACCGGGGCGTGCTGATTTTGAGCCCTTCGCCGCACAACGAATCGGTCGAATTGGTCTATCTGGGGATCGCCCCCGAAGCCCGCGGCCGAGGTATTGGCACCCTGCTTTTGCGACACGCTCTCAACGCGGTTCATGGCACCGGCCGAAAGGAACTCACCCTGGCGGTCGATGCGCTGAATACCCCCGCTTTGAAGCTCTATTACCGCCACGGAATGAAGCGAATTGCCAGCCGAATGGCGCTGATTCGGGAGCTAAAGCCTGCCACGGTGGTATCACAATAGTTTCCTTTTGCCTGCTTTATCGGAACTTCCCGGGGAACGGGCAGCAGATTTTTTTTACCATCCACATCCCATCCCCATGGCTGATAAAATGTGCACCGCCAGTTGAGAAAAAAAGATTTTGGCCGGACCTGCCCCATTGGCGTCGGTGGAATAATCGTTGTGAACGGAAAAAATCGAAAAGTCTTACTTGTTATCCCTCCCCAAGGTAAGTAATTTCTACGCAAGCAATCCAGGATGGAGTTGAAAGTCCGGGTGACGTCATCGCGACGTTGCGGGGGAAAGAGACTTCTGGGAGCCGTCGTTAAGCCTACCCGCTTGACACAGCGCCAAATCGTAAGGACACGATCTTCAAGGATGATACCACCCTGCCACGAGGCAAGGTGTCCAGGCATGACGCCTATACCCCCCGGGCTGGGGATATGTGCGCTTGTTTTCTGTTGGCCCGGGGTTCCACAACGGCTGATTGGCACTCTCTCGGCAAAGAAGGTGCCTGCTGTTGGGGACGACGTCGCCGGGCTACAGGCATCCTCCGGGCAAGGGGTTGCCGCCGGCTTGTGCAAGCGCGGGCTTGGAACAAGGAGATCGCAGTGAGCTGTATCAGCGCACACGATCCGCAATTGGCGCGGTTGGCCGATGCAATCGCTCAGCGGGTTGGACAACAGCGGTTTAACGTCTGGTTCCACAATTCAACACGACTCGATCTCAAGCAGGATGGCCTGGAGATCGCCGTACCCAACGATTTCATCAGCGAGTGGATCGGCACGCATTTCACCCGATCGATCCAGGAAGCCGCCCACGAAGTATTGGGCTGCACACTCCAGGTTCGATTCAGTGTCGTGCCTCAGCTTTTTCAGCCGCTTGAACCTGCGCCCGCGCAACCCGCGCCCGCCGGCGTTCCTGTGAATGGAAAAGCCAGCGGCAAAACCCATAAATCAAATGGTAATGGGCGATCCAATAACGGCACGGTCGCCGAAGCAGTCGCCATCGTCAGATCGGCTTCACCGTCGCCGGTGTTGAGGCAGCTTTCCAATGAACAACGTCCCGCTGCTGTTTCGACTTCTTCATCGACATCGACGCAGCAGCCCGCGTTTGCCAATCGTCCGAGATTGCGCCACGACATGGAAACCTACGTCGTCGGCTCATCCAACCAGCTTGCATACAACGCGGCCACCTATGTCTCGGAATTTCCGGGTGGCCAGTACAACCCGCTGTTTATCCACGGCGCGTGCGGCCTTGGCAAAACGCATTTGCTTCAGGGACTGTGCAAGCGATTCATCGACCACCATCCCACCAAGCGGTGGATGTATCTGACCGGCGAAGAGTTCACCAACGAATTCCTGATGGCCCTTCGCGGCAACCGCATCGATAGCTTCCGCCGCAAGGTCCGCGATCTGGACCTGCTTGTCATCGATGATGTGCATTTCCTTGGCGGCAAGAAGGCGACGCAGGAGGAATTCCTGCACACCTTCAACGCCATCGAAGCCATGGGCCGGCAGGTCGTGATGGCATCGGACAATCATCCCAAGATGATCGAGGAATTTGGCGAATCGCTGATCAACCGCTTCGTCAGCGGCATGGTCGTGCGAATTGATCCGCCGAACTACGCAACCCGCTGTGAAATTCTGCGAGCCATGAGCCAGCGCGGGCAGTTGCATCTGCCCGAAGAAGTGATTACCTGGATCGCTCGTCGCGTGACGCAAAACGTCCGCGAATTGGAAGGCGCGATCACGAGGATTTCAGCGCATACCCAATTAAGCGGACGCCCCGCCGATGTCGCGCTGACGCAGGAAGCCCTGGGCGACCTGGACCGCGCGCTCATCGCGCCGGTGAAGCCCGAAAATGTGCTGCTGTCGGTCTGTGAACATTTCGGCCTGGAAAACAAGGACCTGATGTCCGGCCGGCGTCAGCGAACGATCAGCCTGGCGCGCAGCGTCGCCATGTTCCTGGTTCGCAAAACCGCCAAGCTCAGTTTCCCCGAAATTGGCATGCGGATGGGCAAGCGCAATCACAGCACCGTCATCAGTGCCTGCCGACGTATCGAGCGCGCGGTGGTTCGCAATGAGCCCCTAGCCTGGAACAGCGCCATCGGCGAACGCGAGGAAGAAGCCAGCGAGTTGATCCAACGCCTGGAAGAACAGGCGCGGGCGATGAGCTGATTCAGCCAAAGAAAATTCGCGAAAGTTAACTCTCTGCCAATGCGTCGAGCTGGGAAGCAATTGCCCGTTGGCGACGCTTAAAGGACATATCATCCATCGCCGGAGTCGCACCGGCGACGTCGATCTGTGTTTCCAGCGGCACCCAGCTTTTACATCCCGCATATTCGGGCGTGTTATCAACCGTCACGTGCTGAGCCAATCGATAAGCACGCACGATCAGCAGATACAGCGGATTCTCCGGCTTGTAATTGAATCGCATATCGATCAGCGGCGAAGTCCAGATGTGCTCGCTGTCCAGCACGTCAATCTGACTTCGATATTTCAAACGAATGATGTCCGTCACCTCGGCAGCGAACGATAAGGTAATCCTG
Source organism: Tepidisphaeraceae bacterium (assembly GCA_035545895.1). Taxonomy (GTDB): domain Bacteria; phylum Planctomycetota; class Phycisphaerae; order Tepidisphaerales; family Tepidisphaeraceae; genus DASZXJ01. The sequence goes on from DASZXJ010000201.1 coordinate 32,203, forward strand.
GCCGGCTCGGATGAATGCGGTTCAAAGTCGGCCTGGACATCGGGCTTGAGCATTTTCAAATTCTGATGCAGATAAGTCGGAAACAGCAGAAACCGGACATGTTCCAGTTCAAATCCGCTGGACGATTCGTGAATCCCGCCTTTGCGAAGCAGAATAATCTGCCTGCCGGTTCCAAGGGCCTGACAAACGACGTTCCATTCCTTTAGCGCTACATCAAGCGATTCACCGATTGGCATATCGCCGAATGTTAGCAGATACACCAGCGGGCGGTATAGTAGGGTCGGCCGCTTGAACATATGAGCAAGACCCGCTCGCAAATTCTGTTTGTATCAATTTCCGTGGTTTACTTTCTTACGCTTGCGCTGCTCATTTTTGGTCCGATGTTGGGTCACAGCGGCGTTGTCATCTCGAGCGTGGAATTGGACATTGACCAGAATTTTTACGCTTGGCGGCAATTTGCGTTTGATTCTCTTCGGGCCGGCCATCTGCCTCTTTGGAATCCATACCCCTTTGGAGGAATGCCGGCGCTGGGAAATATCCAGTATGCCCTGCTATATCCGCCAAACTGGCTGCACATGGCGTTACCAACCGCGATCGCAATCAATGCAATCGTCGCACTGCACGTGATGCTGGCCGGGCTGTTCACATCCTGGTGGTGCCGCTGGCGCGACTGCGGAATGGTTGCCTCGCTGATCGGCGGCACGCTGTTCATGTTTTGCGGGCCGATCATGATGGGGGTCTATGCGGGACATTTGCCGTTTTTATCCGTCGTCGCGTGGTCTCCCCTGATTTTTCTGTGTGTCGATGCAATCATCGCATGGAAACATCCGCGAGTTGCGTTTTTCGGCGGCGCGATCTGCGTCGCGATGCAAATTCTCGGCGGGTATCCCCAGCCGATGTTCTATACGCTGGTCATTGTTTCGATCTACTCCATCAGCCTGCTCGTCGATACCCCAAACCGCCTTCGCGCAGTCGGCCTGATCATCGGCATGTACGCGTTTGGAACGATCCTCAGTGCCGCCCAGCTATTGCCCTCGATCGAAGCTTCGAGCGAGTCCGTGCGAAGCAGCGCGCATTCGGTTGCGTTTGCATCCTCATTTTCACTGCCGCCGGAGAACCTGCTTACACTTGTCTTGCCGCATATCTGGGGAAACAACTTTAACGTCGCGTATATGGGACGCGGAGCGATGTGGGAAAACTCGATTTTCCTCGGCACGACCGGCATCGTGCTGGCCGCGGTTGGATTTTTTTTCTTTCGCTTTCCGCGAGATCGAGCCATTGCCCTTGCCATGCTGATCGCACTGGTTTTTGCACTCGGCGAAAACACTCGAGTCTTCGGCTCGATGCTGAAGCTCATCCCCGGCCTGGAGCTGTTTCGAGTCCCCGCGCGATTTGGTTTCCTGGTGACGCTATTGCTTTCTGTTCTGGCAGCGCAGGGCTTTGACGTCCTGTGGCGGTTACCGAGACTCACCGCTTGCGCCATCGCGACAGGAATCAGTGCAATTTTGGCTATTATTTTTGCGTCGGTCATTTGGTTCAGTCCGAATATTTGGTCCAAAGTCATTTCATGGATTCCCCCAACTGTCAGGGTATGGGAACCTGCCACGCTCCCCATTAATGATGCCGTTTTACAATTCAGTGCGAGCCTGGCGCGTTCACAGCTTTTTGCTTGCGCGCTCCTGTTCGGGCAAATCTGCATCATCCTGTTTCTGGCGCAAAAACGCCGAACCTGGACATACCTGTTCTTGATTCTCACCATCGGCCAAGGGTGGAACGCATCAGGGGTACTGTGGCAAACGATTGAGCCGCGAACGGGGGTGTTTGCGCAATGGCAACCCACGCTCGACAAAATCGGAGCAGATGATCGCATTCTCGCAACCGAGCGGGGTTGCCTGAATCTTCCCACGCAATTTCGTGTTCAAAGTATTTGGGGTTACGATCCGCTCGCCCCGGCAAGATGGACCAACCTCGTCAGCCCGCTTCTGGGCGCGGATCCCCAAAATGTCGATTTCGGCGTCCGCCAGATCCCTCCTTCGCCCATTTGGCGAATGCTTCGACTGCAGACAACCATTCCGCCGCAGGATGAAACGATATTTCGAGATCCGCTGCCGCGGATCAGCTTGATCGCGAATTGTCGGGTTGTGAGTAGTCCGGCTCAGTCGCTTCGCGCGGTGCAGCAGCTTGATTTCGATCCATCTAAAGTGGTGATTCTGGAGGACAAGCCATTTCCACCCCCGGTCATTGGGGATTCAGCCGATGGCGGCGCGCAAGTGTTGAAATCCAGTAATGAATCGTTGGAAATTCGGGTCGAAACGCGACGACCTTCAATCCTGCTGATTACCGATGGATATGATTCCGGCTGGCGGGCCAAACCGCTGGAGGACGGTCCGCAAAACGTTTATGAAGTCATGCCCGCCGACCACGCATTGCGAGCGATCCCATTGACCGCTGGCAAGCACCATATTCTGCTGGAATACCGCCCGGCTTCCGTGCTGGCCGGTGCTGTTATCAGCATTGCCGGCATGTTGGGCTGGGTCATTGCATGCTGCATCACGTTCGTGAAACACCGGCACCGATCAACAGTCATATGACCGCACTGATGTCACGCGCCCGCTTGGATCAGTTTACAAGCCATTTTAGCCCCGCCGCTTGCGGCGGGTTTTCGAGCGCCAAAACCCTCCGCAAACGGCGGCGCTAAATGAACCAATCCAAACTGACCTATTACCAAAAAACAGCGCCGACAATTCATTTTGGCTTGACGCGACCAATTTCTTCTGATATTGAGACTCAGTCTCAGTAGAATGCTGAGTGAGTAAAAAAAAATCGAGCGGTCGGAGTCCTCTGGAAAAGTCTCCCGACCGCTCGCAGGTGACAACCGTTGTGCGGCTGCCATTGGGTTCATTATCCCCTCCCCAGCCACTTCTGGCAAGAAATTCCTTGCTGACAACGGTTGAGACGGTTTACCGGGCGGCGATCCGCCGGTGGATTCGCCATTCACGGCGGTGTGTCGCGGAGTCCTCTGATCAGTCTCCCGCCGCCGCCCGGCTCTATTTTTTTTGCAGACAAGAGGTGCTACGGCGCGAAACACATCAACGCTCGGATTCTTCGTTCCGCAACTGTATTCGATTCGTTTGCAACAGGGAGAAAATTGAAAATGAAACTCAAACAATTGACTTTGATTCTTGGAATCGCGGTCGCAACCTCGGGCGTCACGAGAGCGACAAACATCGGCGTGAGCATCGATCCAATGGGCGCCGCATGGAACCGCGGCGACGCGGGGACCGGATTTGCCGTCTTCGATACCTTCCCCTCTTTCGACTATTCGGGCGATGGACCTGATTCCAGCGGTGGATTGACCAGCGCACTGCTCAGCCAATCGAACACCGTCGGTACATTTCCGGCCAACCAGGGCGCGGGGACCTACAAAAACGTCTCAACCCAGGAAACTGGCGACGACATCTACCTGACGGGCAATCGCGGCGGCACTTTCACCGCCTCGATCGATGCTCCATTTACCATCAAGCAGGTTTATCTTCAGATCAAGCGCGTCAGCAGCACCGGCGATCTGACCAATTACACGCCGACGCTCCCCGGAGGCAGGATCGCCGACTCGGTGACGACCGTAAGCGGAAATACGGATACGGGCACCAGTGATTCCGGCAATTACAGCGTCACCACATGGTACTGGGGACCCAGCCTGTTTGCGGTGAACTTCACCAATCCGGTGTCGCTGTCGTTTTCGATTCCCGCTACGTCGGGTAACACGCGAGCCATCGATGGTTTTGTCATCGATGCCTCGTCGGTCACGGTGCCCGAGCCGGCTTCACTGTCACTGCTTGCCTGCGGCGCGATGGGGCTGCTTGCGCGGCATCGCCGATTCTCACACAAGATTCTCGGGTGTCTTTCCGGAGGGAGAAAAAATGCTTAAGAAAATCATCATTTTTTTAATATCGCTTTGTCCCCTGTCGCCGGCACTTTACGCCGCGCCGATCACCATCCAGCCCGATGAAGCCGCAAGCAAGGACGCTTTCGTCTATCAGGGCCTGGCGACGTCGTTCAATTCCGATACTTACAACAGCGGGCAATTCGTGAGCCTTCTCAGCAGCGGAGCATCCGGATCAGGGCACGATACAAAAACGTACATCCAATTCGATTTGAGCACCATTCCCGTGGGCGGCATCTCAAATGCCACACTCAACCTGTATGTGGGAGACAGCAGCATCACCGGCTTTGGCGGCAGCCCAACAGCAGCCTCCCCCATCACCGCCAACGTTCACCGCGTGATCGATGGCTGGACCGAATCAGGTGTCATGTACTCTCCTGCCGTCTCCTATTCCTCTACCGTTGAAGCCTTTCAGGTCATCAGCGGCATTGACGCATACATCAGTTTTGATGTGACCGCGCTGGTACAGGCGTGGCTGGCGGGAACCTTCACCAACAACGGCTTTGCAATCGATCAGCCGTCGGTTGTGGTGGACAGCGTCAGCGGATTGAAAAACATCGCTGTTTATGACTCGGCATCGGGGACCCATACGCCGTTTCTCAGCGTCACCGTGCCGGAACCGGCAGGCCTTGTTTTGCTGAGTTTACTGCCGGCATTTGCGATGTCGCGAAGAAGGGAGAGACACGTTTGAAGCAGCGACGCGGATTCAGTCTGGTCGAATTGCTTGTCGTCATCGGCATTGTCGCCGTGCTGATGAGCATCCTGCTGCCGGCCTTGCGAAAAGCAAGGCTGGCAGCGGAGCAGACCGCCTGCGCGTCCAACCTTCGCCAGATCGGATCGGCCATTCTCATGTATGTCAACGAGAACCATCAACATCTGCCGATTGTGGTCGAGCCGCTGTGGCGCAACTGGATTTCCACCGGAACATTGGACTGGAACGCCAATCCATTTGACACGGTCGCCAATCCCCAGAGTCTGCCCGCGGTTTTACAGTCCACCATCAAAACCATGCAGATTTATCATTGTCCGTCGGCGATTCTCGGATATCCCGCCTCGACCCTGGGCATGAGCTATCGCATCGCGTCGGCCAATAATTACGACGGACGCAGCAAAACCGAAGCTGAATTGACCAGCCCGACCGTTCAATACAGCTACAGCCTTAAATATCTCAATGGCCGGCAATATCGGCTCTTTTATGCCGATCCCCTTTCATTCCCCATGAAATTAAAAAAGGGAGTCGGCCCGTATTATCTGCTGCGCGATTTCGTGCAAATGAACGCTGCCGGCACCTTCGCCGCGCCGCATCGTCAAAGCTTTAACCAACTGAAACTCGACTTCAGCGTCTCTTTCGAAAAAGAAACCGGAGTTGGCCTCACTTACCCCTGAAAGGAATTACAATGTCCACCGTTACCACCGATCAAACAGCCCGCATCCGCGAGGCATTCAACGTCAACCGTTCAAAAATGACCATGATCCTCGCGCGAGAGCTTGGCATCAGCGAGTGCGAAGTTGTCCGCGCCCTGCCGGATGGTTTGAGCGTCGAACTGGATATCGCCCAATGGGAAGAGCTGATTAAGTCTTTTGAATCGCTCGAAAATGTCCATGTCATTTCATCGAACGCTTCGGTCACGCTTGAATGCTTCGGCCAGTTCGGCAATTTCAGCACCTGGGGCGATTTCTTCAACGTGCAGACCAAGTCGTTGGACATGCACATCCGTTTCAAGGAGTTGTCGGCTGTGTTCGCCGTGCAAAAGCCGGGACACATGGACGGCGTGAACACACTCAGCTTTCAATTCTTCGACAAGCGAGGAACTTCGGCATTCAAGGTTTTCCTGACCTTTGGCGGCAACGCGCCGACGCCGGAGCGTATCGAGCAATTTGTCGGAATTCGCGACCGCTTCAAAAAAGCTGAGCAGGTTTGACACCATGCAGGCCAGTGAAGCACTGTTTCGCCCGGTCGAGCTGAAGCGCGTCGGCACGGCCGCGACCATGATCGCGGTCTGCGGCACGGTCATCATCATTTCCATGACGATGATGATGGGGCATTACAATTCCCTCGCACACTGCGGACCCAAGGCGGTGCTCGATGGGGCAGTGATCGCCCTTCTGATCGGTAAAACCGGGCGATGGCGATGCCTCGCGCTGCTTGGAGTGGTGTATGGTCTCGTGCTGCTGCTGCAGGTCGGCATATTTTATCTGCTGCCGGTGATGATCGTGGCCGGGCTTGTCGCAGCGGGCATCGGGCGCACCGTGGGATTGCTTCACCGCGGCATGGGCCTGATGCTTGCATCGGCGGCTTACGAAATCCTGGCGGGATGCGGCACGCCCATCAAGATCTATTTCGCAACCAATGGCGGCAGCGAGCCTTTTGTGTGGGCACTTTGGTTCATGGAATGGCCGCTGCGAATGGCTGGAGCAATCATCGGCGTCTGGATCGCGCTTCGGTGGATGTCCCGCCGCGTTCCCGACTCTTCAATCGCCACGCAACCGGCATTCCACTCAACCGGAGTCAAATCAAAAACCCTCGTCGCAAAAGGACTCTTGCCCGCCGCCGTTCGGATTGTCGCGTGCGTGGTCGCCTGCACCGTTCCAATGCTGCTCGAATCCTATACAGCCCTGGGATTGATCACCGCCGGCTATCTCGCGTTCGCGATCTGGACCGGACTGCGCCGGCAGATTTTTCACGCGATCATCGGCGCGCTCTGGGGATGGCTCATCTTCGGACTGCTGAGCTTTGCATGGCATCACGACATGCATCGCGTGCTCGACCTGTCGCGAACGCTGGTCCTCAGATTTTTGCCCATCGCGCTGGCATCGATCGTAGTGGTTTCAACCGTACGGCCCATTGATGTAATCCGACTGCTTCGACGCCTGCGATTAAGCCCGGCGGTTTTGATTCCGCTCTCAACCGTCATGCGCAGCATTCCGGCAAGCCGGCGGTCGATGCGCGCGTCAATCGAGCAATTGCGCGCAGCCGGTCTCTGGAAAGGGCCGTTGTCACTATTCAAAAACCCGGTTGTGGTGATTCGCACGTTGCTGTCAGCCCCGGTCAAACAATGGGCCAACGAACTGGCGGAAGAAGCGGGCTAATCCTTCCGCGGATGCAGCGCTCGCCAGATTTCATCCAGCAGGTCGTCAACACCCTTTTTGGTCGCACCGGAGATGGCCAGCACTTCAACTTTTTTCAAACTCTTGCGCAACTTCTTCAAAGCCGAATCATCCACCAGCAAGTCGATCTTGTTGGCGACGACAATCTCTTTTTTCTGCGCCAGTTCCGGGCTGAAGGCTTCCAGTTCGTGCCTGATTTTCCGGTAATTTTCAGCCGGGTCGGAACCATCCTGCGGGGCCATATCCAGCAGATGCACGATGATCCTGGTTCTTTCGATGTGTCTTAAAAATGCATGCCCAAGACCCGCACCGTACTGGGCGCCTTCGATCAAGCCGGGAATGTCCGCCAGCACGATGCGTCGATCGCCGCCCAGGTCGGCAATTCCGAGCTGTGGCTGAAGTGTCGTGAACGGATAGTCCGCGATCTTCGGCCTTGCGGAGGAAACCACGCTCAGCAGCGTGCTCTTGCCCGCGTTGGGCATGCCGACCAGTCCGACATCGGCGATCAATTTCAGTTCGAGTCGTAAATATCGTTCCTGACCGTCCGTACCGGGTTCAGCATAGCGAGGTGTCTGGTTGGTCGATGATTTGAAATGCCAGTTGCCGCGTCCGCCTTTGCCGCCTCGCGCGATGACCGCCTGCTTGCCGGGCCCATCCAGGTCGGCGAGCATGATCTGTTCATCGCGGTCGTAAATCACCGTGCCCGGCGGAACGGGGATGACAAGGTCCTCGCCCGCCTTGCCGAACATCTTTTTGCCCATGCCATGTTCGCCGCGTTCGGCCTTCCAATGATGTCGGCCCGCAAAATCCAAAAGCGTGTTCTTGTTGATATCCGCGACGAATATGACTGACCCGCCGTTGCCGCCATCGCCGCCGTCGGGGCCGCCCTTGGGAATGTACTTCTCGCGCCGAAACGACAGGCAGCCATTGCCCCCGTCGCCGGCTTTTACGTGAATGATTGCTTCATCAACAAACATGGGAGTTGTTCAGCCACAGAGCACACAGAGGACACAGAGAAAAAATGATTTCCTCTGTGTCCTCTGTGTGCTCTGTGCTGATTGAGTTTTCTATTTCAGGCTTTGTCAGCCAGCTCGCGAATATGCACCTTGCGGCCCTGAAATTCAACCTTGCCGTCAATCAGTGCAAAGAGCGTATCGTCCTTGCCCTGCCCGACGTTGAAGCCGGGCCGAAACTGCGTGCCGCGCTGACGAAGAATGATCGATCCCGCCTGGATGACTTCGCCGCCGTACGCCTTGACGCCCAGGTATTGCGGATTGCTGTCGCGCCCGTTTCGTGAAGAACCAGCGCCTTTCTTATGAGCCATAAAACACCTGCCACATTGCGGATTTTGGAATTCAGATTGCGGATTTTAAGTCAAAAACCGCATTTCCCGCCATTTGCGGGGTAGGAAGAGTAGTCGGAAAGGCTGGGAAATTCAAGTTGGCCGATCTGGCGACCAAATCTGATATAATTCAGTCATGACCGTGTCGATCAGAACTCATTTGCACTCAGATACGATTCATCTCCCAGAGTTGGCCGAATTCGTTGGCAAAGACGTTCATATCATCGTAACTGAAGAACCGGCCAATTCGGCCTTGCGTGATTTTACTGCGCTGGATCGATTGGCAGGCAGGATCGACTTGGATTTTGACGCGATCGACGATTTGCGACGTCGGAGCGTGGCATGACTCTAATCGATACGTCGGTTCTCATCACTTATTTGAAGACAGCTTCGCCGGCTATTCGAGCGATTTTTGGGTCAGTCGAATGCGCCATTTGTGGAGTAACCCGTGCAGAGGTGTTGCACGGGGCGCGAACCAAGCAGGACGCCATTTCGCTTAACGCTGCACTGAATGCATTCATTCAGTTGCCGATTCAGCAATCAATATGGGGTGATCTCGGAAATCATCTTGCTTCTTTGCGACTGAAAGGGCTACCGATGCCTTTTCAAGACGTATTGATCGCGGCTGTTGCAATCGATCAAAAAGCTGAACTCTGGTCTTACGATTCCCATTTCCAACTCATCCAAAGCGCGTTGCCAGAACTGCGGCTATTCGATGGACCGAAAGCATAAGTTCATCCAACGACAAATATTCAAGTCGTAATCAGCAAGCATACTTCGTCGGATGCGCCTTCACCCACCAATCCCATTGCTCATTTGCCCCCTTGAAGGGGTGATGGGTTGCAGTCGCGTGAAAGAAGTCAGGACAAAAGGACAAGAATACAAGGAGACAAAGGACCAAAACGCCCACGGCGCCGCCGTGGGGTTTGGCGAAACGAACCTCATCGTCATCGCGATGATCCGCAAATGCTTGATTATTCAACATTTAGCCCCGGGCATGCCCGGGGCTTTGTAAAGGGAAACCCCGAGACTGCTCCGATTCATGTTAACTGGAGTGGTTTAGCTCAATCCAGTTCAACCCATCCAACCCCACGGCGGCGCCGTGGGCGTTCGTTACCTTGTCACCCCCTTCCCCTTGTCATCTTGTCCCAATGTAAGGGGTTATCTTGACATGCGACACTCCCCCGCTAAACTCCCCGATTCGCCGCATCGGGAGATTGTCTGTCCGATGCGGGTTTTGTTTGAGGATGGAACCATGAGCACGTACACGCCTAAAGAAGGCGATGTTCAACGAAATTGGGTCACGATCGACGCCACGGACATGGTCCTGGGTCGGCTCGCGGCGAAGATCTCGATGATTCTTCAAGGCAAGCACAAGCCGGTCTATGCGCCGCATATCGACACCGGCGATTTTGTCATCGTCCTGAATGCCGAAAAGATTCGCGTCACCGGCAAGAAGGCGGAAGTGATCGAGTACGACACGTATAGCCGGCATCCCGGCGGACGCCGGCTTTGGGCGTACAAGGACATGCTTCGCCTGCATCCCGAGCGAATCGTGCAACTGGCCGTCAAGCGCATGCTGCCCAAGAACAAACTCGCCCGGCACATGCTGACCAAGCTGAAGATTTACAAGGGCACGGATCACCCGCACGCTGCCCAGCAACCGAAGGAACTGAAGATCGCGTAGGAGATTTCCGATTTGCGATTTTTGATTTGCGATTTTTGATTTCATTTAATCGCAAATTGCAAATCGCAAATCGCAAATGATAAAACAATGTCCGACACCGCCACACCAACCGTCGAATCACCCGAAGCCGCATCCAAGCCCAAGCGGAACTACATCTGGGGCGTGGGTCGCCGCAAGAGCGCTGTTGCCCGCGTTCGAATCGCGCTGGGCAGCGGCAAGATTGAAGTGAATGGCCGCACGCTCAACGACTATCTCACCGCCGAGCGCGACCGCAAGCGCATCTTCGGCCCGCTGGAAGTCACCAACACCGGCGGCAAGATGGACATCTTCGTCAACGCGACCGGCGGAGGCCCCGCCGGCCAGACCGGTGCGATCGTCATGGGCCTGGGCCGCGCCCTGGCGAAGTACGACAAAAGCCTGGAGGTCGCCCTTCGCGGAGCCGGCTTTCTCACCCGCGACAGCCGCATGAAGGAACGCAAAAAGTACGGCCAGCGCGGCGCCCGCCGGCGATTCCAGTTCTCCAAGCGATAATCAATCTATTTACATCAGTCTACAATCAAGGCACGGAGAAGAATCCGAATTCTTCTCCGTGCCTTTTGTATTTCTTCAAAACAAGACGGCCGCGAAGCACGAAGTTCAGCGCAAAAACGCGTTCCTAGCGCGTGGCGACCACGATTTCAACCCGCCGGCTTTGCGGCTTGGAACCCTTGGGCAGGGTTTCGCCGTATGCACGCATGGTCACGTTTCGTTGATCCACACCCTGCTCGATGAGGAAATGGGCCACGGTCCGGGCCCGAGCGGCGGACAGGTCGAGATTGTCCTTCCACTTGTCCTTTGTCCGGCTGATGGGATCGGAATCCGTGTGCCCATACACCATGATCTTGCGGCCCTTGTAGTCCTTGTTGATGGCGGCAACGACCTTGTTGAGCGTGATTTTCGCTGAAGGTTTCAGGTCGGCTTCACCTGAAGCAAACAGCACGTCGCCGGGCAGGTTGACCGTCATCGTGCCAGCGCGATCGTCGCGGGTCACTTCGATGCCGGACAGCGAATTATCGCGAGCCTGGCCAGGCGCGGGCTGCTGAAGCTGATTCTGCAACTCCGCGATCTTGGCATCGCGGGCGGCGATGTCCTGCTGCATCTGCGCCATCTGTCCCGGATCGGGCGCCTGTTTCAACCGGGCTTCGGCATCATCCAGCTTCGCCTGCCGGTCCTTCAACTCCTGGCGCAATTCCATGTTTTCCTGTTTGAGGGCATCCTGACATCCGACAGCTCCCGCCCCAAGGAATGCGACAACCACCGTGATCAACCATGACCGCTGCATGAGAGACTCCTTCCAGGTTCTGCGTCCCCCGACATACGAAAATGCTAAGGAAAAGCGGTGTTGCGTCAAGGCTGGTCGTCGCTCAAAGGAAGCGGATCGTTCGGATTGACCGATGAACCCGGCTGAGGCGCGGGCGCGGTTCGGGTTTGAAGCATGGCGGCGCGGGCTTTCATTTCGGCATGTTCGCGCTCGATCTTGTCAATGCGACCCTTCTGCCGGACCTCGCGAATCTGACGGATGGTGGTGAACGTCGTTCGCACCAAAACCGTGCCGATCACACCGGAAAAGAACGTGATGACGACGAGCACCAGCATGGAAACTTCATTTTCGTAACCGAACCAATACCAGAGCGTCACCTTCTGGCCGCTGTTTTTGAGCATGAACAGCAGGACGTAGATCGCAATCGCCGCAAAGAGGATGCTCTTGGTCCAAATCTTGATTTTGAGCCAGATGTTTCCCATGGGTCATTGCCTCAGCAGAATTCGCCCCAGAAATTCGGACAGTCCCACCATGCCGGGCGACAGATATCCAATGATCCGGCAATAAAAGAGCAGCACGACGAGCGTCGCAACGCTCAGATAAGGCACGTAAGGCACCTCACGGCCCTGCCTGCGAATCAGTTTATACACCGCGATGAGCAATCCGACGAATGGCGCGACAAAAAAAACCACCGCCGACCCGGATGCACCAATGACCGCGCCGATCCCCAGCATCAGATGCACATCGCCAAGTCCCATGGCTTCGCGGCCGAAGGCAATCGACCCGAAAATCCGGGTCAGCCAGATGATGAACGCCCCGGCAAACGCCCCCCACAGCGACCCGAGCACGCCGCTCGCCCAATAGGTTCCCGCCACGCGATTCCAAAACTGATTGGCCGGCGGCCATTTCAAATTCAGAAACAGGAATATGCCTCCCACCAGCAGCGGCGGAATGAGAAAAAGCATCTCTTTTCTCATTTCCATGCGGATTTGAGCGGGTGAAAAGTCGATCGGCGCTTCTTCACCCTGCTCCGCCATTGCCTTTTTCTCGATGTCCAGCAACGGTCCACCCTGCTCAAAACTGCGAGGCAGGATTTTCCCAAAAACCAATAGCAGGCTGATGACCAGGCCAATGGTTGCTCCAGCCGTAAACGCGCCGACCGGGGCGATCGCGTTGAGCGAACCAACCGTGGATGGCATGTCCACCACCCCATGAAACACAACCGCGACCGCGGCAATCAGCCACGGAATTTCGATGGGCACCAGGAAGTGCTCCAGGTCGATCAGGCTCGACGCCAAAAGTCCGGACAACAGAAACATATCGAGCACATAAATTGGCCAATCCTCCTGAATGGTCATCGGCCGAGTGACCAGTGCGCACGGGCCCTCCTGATAAATGAAAAATGCGACGTAAACCAATACAAACATCGCGCCGCATAACGCTTCAATAATGGGGTATCGCGCCGAAATCGGCTGTTTACAATACCGGCATTTACCGCCCAGCGCGATCCAGCCGAAGACGGGAAAATTGTCGTACCACGCCAGCCGAGTATTACATTTGGGGCAATGTGAAGGCGGCGAAACGATCGACTCGCCTCGCGGCAGGCGCCAAACAATCACGTTGATAAAACTTCCCATGCACGCGCCGAATGCGAAAACGAAGAGAATATAGAGAATGTGTTCCAAGCAGGCTTTCTGAAATCTTACATCATCCGAGTGACATAGGTGACGGCTTCGTCAACGCCGAGATGGGTCACATCCAATTCAGCGGTCATCACTTCACGATAAAGCGCCTCTCTTTGGGCGAGCAGCGTCCGAATTTCATCGATCCCGCCGGCAAAGCCGGTGAGGTTGGGACGATTGGCGGCGGTGAGCGGATCGCCCTGTATCCGTTGCAGCAGCACTTGGGGATCGCACCGCAGATAGATGCACTTCATTTTTGAGTCTTTAATCAACCGTCGATTCTCATCGCGAAGGATTGCTCCGCCTCCCATGGCAATGATATGGTCCGCCAGGGTCAGCGCCTTGGTCACGGCCTGGGTCTCCAGGTCGCGAAATCGGGATTCGCCGTCCTGTTCGAAGATGTCACGGATCGTCTTTTTGGCGGCATCGACGATTAAATCATCGACATCGACGAATTTCAGCCACAGGCTTTGCGCCAGCTTTCGCCCGACGGTGGTTTTGCCGCTTCCTCGATATCCGACCAGGATCACGCTCATTGCTGGAGGGATTATCGGCAAACCCGCGGGCTGAACAACTGACAAGAGGAATTCGGTCGGTATAATCCCCGTCATGGCCCAATCGGCACCCCCTGTTTACAAACGCGTGCTCCTGAAGATCAGCGGCGAAGGCTTCTGCGAGGAAGGCGGCTTTGGCATCGAAGCCGACGAGATGGAACACATCGCCGCCCAATGCGTGGAAGTCGCAAAAATGGGCGTGCAACTGGCAGTGGTGGTCGGCGGAGGCAATTTCATCCGCGGCGCGACCTTTTCCGAGAAAGGACGCATCCCCCGCGCAACCGCCGACTATATGGGAATGCTCGCCACCGTTCTCAACGCCGTCGCGCTGCAGGAAACCATGGAAGCGCTCGGCCAGCCGACGCGCGTGATGTCCGCCATCAGCGTCTACAGTGTTTGCGAGCCGTTCATTCGTCGCCGCGCCGTACGACACCTGGAAAAAGGAAGGTCAATCATCCTTGCCGCAGGCACGGGCAATCCTTATTTCACGACCGACACCTGCGCAGCGCTGCGAGCCACTGAAATTGCCGCCGACGTATTGATGAAGGCAACCAAGGTGGATGGCATTTACTCGGCCGACCCGAAAAAGGACAAGACCGCAAAACTCTTCCGCGAGATCACCTACGAACAGGTTCATCGCGAACAACTGCGCGTCATGGACCTGACGGCTGTGACCCTCGCGATGGAACGAAAAATTCCGCTGGTCGTATTCAATCTGAAGGTGCCGGGAAATATCGCGCGCGTCGTGCGCGGCGAGGCGGTTGGAACGAAGATCACCTTGTAGCTCACTTGTAAATCGAGGACACGACTATGCCTGTCGATGACGTTCTGCTTGATTTCGAAATGCACATGGAGAAGGCGATCGAGCATCTCCAAAACGAAATGCGAGGCATTCGAACCGGACGCGCCACGCCGGCGCTGGTCGAACACATCAAGGTGGATTATTACGGTTCGCCCACCGACCTGCGATCCATTGCATCGATCACCGTTCCCGAAGCCATGCAGATCCTGGTCAAACCGTTCAGCCCGCAGGATATCAAGGCGATCGAAAAGGCGATTGGCGAAGCCAACATCGGCCTGACTCCTCATAGCGATGGCAAGCAGCTTCGCATGAATCTGCCGCCGCTCTCGCAGGACCGCCGCCTGCAACTCGTCGGCCAGTGCAAAAAGATGGGCGAGGATGTCAAAATCGCCATCCGCAATTCCCGCCGCGAAGCCAACAAGCTGCTGGAAACCGAGCAAAAAGGACATGTCATCACCGAAGACGAACTGGAACGCGGCAAGGAACAGGTCCAGGAACTGACCAAGCAATATGAAGCCAAGGTCGATCAAATGATCGAAAGCAAACGCACCGAAGTGATGACAGTTTGAAATTGCAACAACCAAACCAAGCCGACGATTCGGCGTCATTCGAATGATGACCGCCGATGTGTGGAACATCTTTGACAGAGATTCGAGGTGCGGAAACGCGCAGATGCGCGAAGATTCAGCGCATTTCATCGACAAATTAGCGCGTCCGACTCGTCACATGGCGCGCAATTCCGTGCAGTTTCATGGAGCCTACAGACAAGAGTTTGATCCACAGATTTCACAGATGACACAGATTAAGAAATGAAGGGGGAAAAAGAGGATCGGTTGAAAGATCGTGGGACTTGAATTGTGGACCGAAATTCATCTCCAGTTGATCGGTCCCCGGGCAAAGCCCGGGGCTTTAGCCCCGGGGCTGTGGGCATTTTGGATTGCGGATTGCGGATTGCGGATTTGGGAATTGGAGTTGCGCGACATGAGTCCACATGGCGCAACAAAGGAGCCGCGGGTCACTGGATTTTCGTCATTCGGATTTCGTCATTGATTCGTCATTCTGATTTGGTCATTCGTCATTGGGATTTTGTTGGTCATTGGGACTTGGTCATTGGTCATTCGATCTCAGAATCACCGCCAACCCCCGCCCGCCTTCGCCTAGCGAACGATGCGGTCTCCCACCGTACCCTCCTACGGGTAAACTCGCTGCATTCGCCTGCATTGCGGCTGGCAGCGCAGCCGGGGTTTCGGGAATTCTTGCGATTTAATCGATCAACGAATCGCGTTTCGGAGCGATCTTGATCCCTTTGATCATGTTGGCGTCGCCGCCCAGGGCTTTGACGATGGATTCGAGGTCATCATCCACCGGCACGGGTTGGTTGGCGAGTTTACCGTGGGGTTCGGAGCGAGGCGCAAGGTCTTGAGCGGCCTTGAGATCGATTCCCGTGTGATATTTCACCGTCGCGCCCGGGTCCTTCAACTCGTGACCGGTGAGGATGCAAACTACACTTTCGCTCGGTGAAACCACCTGCTCGGCGAGCAGTTTCGACAAGCCCGCCACGCTGGCGGCGCTGGCGGGCTCACAGCCAAAACCACAGCGGGCAACCAGGGCGCGATGTTCCAGGATTTCCTCATCCGACACTTCGCGAACCACGCCATTCATGAAATCCAATGCCCGCAAGGCTTTAGGCAGATTGACCGGCCGGCTGATCTCGATCGCGCTGGCAACGGTGTGCGGACGATAATTCGATTCATCCATCGCAGCGTAGAGCTTTTGAATGGTCGTGGCGTCGTATTTTCCTTCGTTCCACTTTACGCTTCGACGCGAATGCAGCTCATTCAGCGTATTGGCTCCACTGGCGTTGATGATCGCGAGCCTTGGGATGCGTTTGACCAAGCCCAGCTCGCGCATTTCCATGAACGCTTTCGCGAAGGCCGAGCAATTTCCGAGGTTTCCACCCGGTACGATGATCCAATCCGGCGGTTCCCAGTCGCGGGCTTCCAGAATTCGATACATGATCGATTTCTGCCCTTCCAGCCGGAACGGATTCACGCTGTTCATCAGGTAAATCCCAAGCTGCGGGATATCGACCGCGATCTGGCGAATCCGTCGAAGGCAGTCGTCGAAATCGCCTTTGATTTGCAACGTCAAAGCGCCGTAATCCAGGGCCTGCGAGAGTTTGCCGACGGAAATCTTGCCGCTGCCGATGAAAACGATGCCGGTCATCTGCGCCAGGCTGGCAAATAGCGCCAGGCTCGCGCTGGTGTTGCCGGTGGAAGCGCACGCGACCTTTTTCGCTCCGACCAGGCGGGCGTGGGTGAACGCCGCCGTCATCCCGTTGTCCTTGAAGCTGCCGCTGGGGTTAAGCCCTTCATATTGAAGCATCAGACAGCCCGGCTTCATTTTCATCTGCTGGGCAAGCAGATTGGCTTCCTGCAAAACGGTGCGTCCCTCGCCGATGGTGACGATATCGTCTTCCTTGCGATAGAACGGCATGAGTTCGCGAAATCGCCAGACCCCGGAAAAATCAAGCCGGCCTTCGCCGCCCGTGCCCTTGGTCGCCCAGCGATGTTCGAAAAACGAAAGGCTTTTCGGGGCAGCCAGTCGATTCCAGTCATAGCAAACATCAAGCAGGCTTCCGCATTGGGTGCAGGAGACTTTGACTTCGGAAACGGAATAGGTCGCCCGGCAGGATGGGTTGATGCATTGTTGATAGGCAGCGTCGTTTATCACGATGGAAAAGGTTACTACTTGCAGGAGAACTGGCAAGCCCCGCCGAGTCAGCCTCGCCGAATCTGTTCAAATTCGGAATCGCGCTGGCGCTGGTGTTCGGTGGCTTTTCGAAGGGCGCGGCGTTCAAGCCAGTTCAGGCTGTGCATGCCTTGGGCAGAGACCTTGGCGAGGATTCGATCGATAAGTTCGCGTTCTTCGCGTTCGGCGCGAGCGAGTTTCATCGCCCGCTTGGCCGCCCAGCGGCTGCGACGTTTTGGAGCGGCTGTCAACGCTTCATAAGCGTTGGAACCATACTCATTTTCCTCACCGCCCGTCCAGCGAGGTTGATGAAACCAGTGCCCCGCATACCGCGCTGCAAGAAATCCGAATACAAGCCCGCCCAGGTGAGCGGCATCGGACATATTGCGGTCGCCGATCACCGTAAACGTGAATAGCACCGCGTAGAGCAGCGCCAGCGTTCGCATGGTGATGGGGATAACGAGCATCGCCAGAATCTGCGCGCCGGGCATGACCACCGCCAGCGCTCCGAGCACCGCAAAAATGCATCCGCTGGCGCCGATCAAAATCGGGGTGTAGGTGAACAATCCCAAAATGCCGAACGTCACACCGGCAGCTACACCGCCAAGCGTGTAAAAAACGAATGTCCGCTTCCAACCCCAAAGTCTTTCCAACATTGGAACCAGGAAATAGATGCTCAGGAGATTCCAGAATAGGTGCTGGCCACCCGCGTGGAGATATTGGTAGGTAATCCAGCGCCAAGGCTCGATAAATGCTTTGCCACCCTCGAATGTTAGAGCGCCATAGCGTTCGATCGCATCCCCAAAACTTGTCAGGCGTTGAAGAAAGAATACAACGACGCAAACAACGATCAGCCCAAAGGTCAGCCTGCTGGGCATGGGGAAGACGAATTTCATCCCCCCGCGGGATGGGCCGTCTTCACGGTTATATGCTCGATCCTGCCAAGCCACGCATTTCTCCTAATGCTTCATTGGGCGCGTCGGTGAAACCGATCATACATTAACAACGTCGCAATCGTCTTGCCGTCTGCAATCTGCCCGAGGCGAATCATTTCAAACGCCTGATCGAGCGTGGCGGTCAGCAGCTCGATCTCTTCGCCTTCCTCGTGGGCGGTCTTTTTTTCCTCCAGATCGTAGGCAGCGAAGGCGTACATCTTCTCGCTCAGAATTCCGGGAGAAGTATAGAAATTCCCCAGAATCTTCAGTCGCCCGGCAAGATAACCCGTCTCTTCCAGCAGTTCCCGGCCAGCACAATTGAGTGGATTTTCCCCTTTTTCAAGCGTCCCTGCGGGCAGTTCGATCAGCGTCTGATGAACCGCATACCGCTTGTTCTTGATCAGCACAACCCGATCCTCAGCCAGGAATGGCAGAACGACCACCGCGCCCGGATGAACCACCACTTCCCGGCTCATCTGTTTGTTGAGATGCTCATCCTTCAAATGGTGCACCTCAAGACGCACCTTTTTTCCATCGTAGATCACCTGCCTGTCGCGAACTTCGTAACCCATGGGATTTCCTTCCACTGAGCATTATACAACGACCTATTATCTGGCGTGCAAGTGAGTTCGTGTGCTAACCTAGGCAATCGATGAAGCGTGCGACAAATGTTTACATCATCATGCTTGCCGTCTTCGCCCTGGGGATTTGGGTGACCCTCTCGGTCGGCTCGATCTTTCTGCATGCCCCCACCGATTTGTCAGGCCGGTGGCAACTTAAGTCAGCGACTGACCCCTCCATCACGCACGATATTTTGATCCAGCAATCGGGCATATACCTACGGATATACATCGATGGCGATCGAAACGGGTATTCATTGAAACTCGCCCGCGACGACAAAAACACCGGTATCGAACTGCAAAGCGACGACGATCCGAAGATAACCATCACCGAAAACTCCCGGCCCGGCGTTTATAACTTTCATATGATCGATCCGTTGCCCGGCGACTGGATGGCTGTCTGCACCGATCGAACTTACAAACCACGAACCAACCATTCGATTTCCGGCCCAACAACTGCCCATGCCCGGATCTAGTCTCATCCTCACATTGTTGTTTGAACTCGCGTTGATACTGGCGCTGAGTCGGGTCGTCGGTTGGATTTTCAGCTATTTCCGCCAGCCGCAGGTCATGGGCGAAATGATCGCGGGAATCATGCTCGGACCAAGCGTTTTCGGCTGGCTGACGCCCGAACTTTCCAGGCAGATCTTCACCCCGGAAAGCGTTCAATACCTGAGCATTCTCAGCCAGCTTGGTGTGATCTTCTTCCTGTTTCTCGTTGGATTGGAACTCGACCCAAAACTCCTGAAAAACCGGGGGCATACGGCTGTCGTCGTTAGCCACGTCAGTATTATTGCACCGTTTCTGCTCGGTGCGATTCTGACGCTTTACCTCTATCCGCGGCTGTTCAACAATGCGCCCTACATGACGTTCACGTCGGTGGCGCTTTTTATGGGCGCTGCGATGAGCATCACCGCTTTCCCCGTGCTGGCGCGAATTCTGACCGAACGAAACCTGCACAAAACCAACGTCGGCGCGGTCACGATCACCTGTGCGGCCGTGGACGATGTGACCGCCTGGTGCATGCTGGCGTTTGTCGTAGGCATTGCACGGGCGGACGGACTGATGCCCGGCCTGCAAACCGCGATTCTGGCGGTGGGTTACGTCGTTGCCATGTTTTTTGTCGTTCGGCCCTTCCTCAAACGGCTCCAGTTCGTCTATGAACGACAAGGGCAACTGTCGCAAACGGTCGTCGCGATTATCTTCCTTCTGACGCTCGCGTCGGCTTACGCAACCGAAGCCATCGGTATCCACGCGTTGTTTGGAGCGTTTCTCATGGGCGCGATCATGCCCAAGGGAACGAAGTTCGTTCGCGGCCTCAGCGAGAAACTCGAAGATTATACGGTGATCTTTCTGCTTCCGATTTTCTTCGCATATACCGGACTGCGGACGCAAATCGGGCTTTTGGACAACCCTGAACTTTGGATCGATACCGGATTGATCGTTTTGGTGGCCTGCCTGGGAAAATTTGGCGGTTCCACGCTCGCGGGCCGGGCGTGTGGATTGTCGTGGTCGGAGGCATCGACCGTCGGCATCCTCATGAATACGCGCGGACTGATGGAATTGGTCATTCTGAACATCGGACTGCAGGAAGGGGTAATCACTCCCGCGGTCTTTGCAATGATGGTCATCATGGCGCTGGCGACGACCGCCATGACCACACCGATTTTGCACTGGCTTTTCCCAAAAACATTGCCCGGCGGAGCGCCAGTGACCGGAGAGGCAGCGGGAATTTCGATCCTGGTCCCCGTTTCGCGCCCCGAAAGCGGACCGTCCCTGGCTCGACTGGCGGCCATGCTCATCAGCCCGCAGGAACGAGCCGCCACTCATCTGCTGGCGCTTTACCTGAGCCGTCCAGTTTCTCACGAAGCTTACCGCAGCGGCCTGGATGAAGCGGCCGAAACCTCACTGACCCCGCTCACCCCGTTGATGGCCGAAGCGACCAAGCATCAACTGCAAGTCGAACCCATTTCCTTCGTTTCCCGAGACGTGCCCGGCGACATTTCCGCAGTCGCCAAAGCAAGGCACGTAGAGCTTGTCCTGATGGGCTTCCATATCCCCGTCTTCAGCAAAACAATTCTGGGCGGAACCGTTCATGGCGTATTGACGGAGTGCGACGCGGATGTCGCCATCCTTGTCGATCGAAGTTTTGGCGAAACCAAGCAAATTCTCGTTCCGTTCATCGGCAACGATCACGATCGGCTGGCGCTGGAATTGGCTGGGCGAATGGCGCGAAACATCGGCGCGCGAGTCACCGTGCTCCATGTGGTCAATCCATCGGAAAAACGAACTCCCATGGGCGCCAAGGAACAAGTCGAACACATCTTCAACGATCCATCCCAGCCGTTGCCGGTGACGTTCCGCGTTGTTGAAGATCATTCGCCTATCGACGTGGTCCTTCGGGAGGCCAAGCAGTTTGATCTGGTGGCGGTTGGACTGGACGCGGCATGGGGCCTGGAATCGCGGCTGATTGGCATGCGTCCCGAGCGAATTGCCCGGCAGTTTCCGGGTTCTTTGCTGATTGTGCGTCGCCTGGGCAAGGCCAAGGCGGCCGCTACCGATGGGGTTAACTACCCAAGCGTCGCCCCACAGCTTGTGGATAATTCGTCGAAAATCTAAAATTAATATTGAAATCCGTGCGCGAGCTTGTATGGTCATGCGCGCTGGTTGTTTGATTTCCGCTGGATGGGAGAAAACCGTGCGGAGCGGACAGCCGGCAGTAAACAAAAATGCAGGCCGCGTCGAGGAAGTCAGGACGCGTGCTGCAACCAGAGCATGGAAGGTGCGAAAGGATTCGCAGGCTCTAAACGGCCGGTGTGCATGAAGGAAGCACATCGGCCGTTTTATTTTTCCTGACATTGTTTTTTTGTTAATTCCATTTTCCTCGCTTCGCAGAACGATATAATCCGCGCCTTCACGCCGGCGCGGAACGTCCGGTCAAGGAGAATCGACTGATGATCAATGGCGACGACTTCATGCCCAAGGAATGCTTTTTCACCAAGGGCGTCGGCCGGCACCGCGAAAAGCTGATGAGCTTCGAGTTGGCGCTTCGTGACGCCGGCATCGAAAAACAAAATCTGGTGCGCGTCTCATCCATTTATCCCACCAGTTGCAAGATTATTTCCAAAAACGAAGGCGTCCCGAAACTCAAGCCCGGACAAATTACTTTTTGCGTGCTCGCCGAAGCCGCAACGGATGAACCCAACCGGCTCATCTGCGCGGGCATCGGCTTGGCGATTCCAAAAAATCACGTGCACGGCTACATCGCCGAGCATCACGGCTATGGAATGACCGAAAAACGAACCGAAGATCTTTGCGAAGACCTGGCGGCCACCATGCTCGCCACGACGCTCGGCATCCCTTTTGACGCGGAAAAAGCGTGGGACGAACGAGAACAGCAATACATGATGTCCGGCGAAATCGTCAAGACACGCGGGTTTGTCCAGACCGCCGAAGGTGATAAAACGGCGCTCTGGACCAGCGTCGTCTCGGCACTGATGATCATTCTGTGAGCGGGGACCTGGCCGCATTGCACGGGCAGCGGCCGTGACGGAAATTCTCTTTAAGGAAATACTTTTATCATGGAATTCGGCAAGAAGATTGTGTTTGTCGGTTACGGTGCGGTCGCTCAATGCACCCTCCCCATCCTGGTCAAGCATGTGCGCGTCCCGATGAAGAACATCACCGTGATCGATTTTGAAAATCGATCAGAGAATCTCAAGCAGTGGACCTCGCAGGGCGTGACCTTCGTCCGCGATCGCGTCACCCGCGAAAACATGGGCACACTGCTCGGCAGGCATCTGTCCGCGGGTGACGTGCTGATCGACCTGGCTTGGAACATCGACTGTTGTGAAATCCTCCAGTGGTGCCACGACAAGGGCGTCATGTATGTCAATACGTCCGTCGAACTCTGGGACCCTTACGAGGGCGGCGAAAACAAGCACCCCACCGAACGCACGCTTTATTGGCGGCACATGAAGGTGCGCAAGATGATCGCCGGCTGGTCCAAGCCAGGCGCCACTGCCGTCGTCGAGCATGGCGCCAATCCTGGTCTGATCTCGCACTTCACCAAGCAGGCCCTGCTGGATATCGCCGAGCGATCTCTTGCCGACAAGAAATTCTCCGGCAAAGCCGCCGAAGAAATTCAGCAGCATGCCCGGGATCGGAAATTCAACCATCTCGCATGGAAACTGGGCGTGAAGGTCATTCACTGCTCGGAACGCGATACGCAAATCACCGAAAAACCCAAGCAGGTCGATGAATTCGTCAATACATGGAGCATTGAAGGATTCCGCGAGGAAGGCACGACCACCGCGGAGATGGGCTGGGGCACGCACGAAAAGGAACTTCCGCCCAACGCGTATGAACACCCCGAAGGACCCAAAAACCAGATCTGCCTGGCGCGAATGGGCATCAACACGTGGGTGGCATCGTGGGTGCCGCATTACCGCATTCGCGGCATGGTGGTCCGGCACGGCGAAGCGTTCACCATTTCCGACCGACTGACCGTTTGGGACAACAACAAGGCCGTCTATCGCCCCACCGTTCATTATGCCTATTGCCCCTGCGACTGCGCGATCGCATCGTTGAATGAGCTGCGCGGTTACAACTACGAACTGGTCGCCAATCAGCGCATCATGAACGATGAAATAACCAGCGGCGCGGACATTCTTGGCGCGCTGCTCATGGGACATCCGTACAATTCCTGGTGGACCGGTTCGGATTTAAGCATCGAGGAGTCGCGCCGCCTCGTGCCCAACCAGAATGCGACGACCATGCAGGTGGCCATTTCCGTGGTGGCGGCAGTGATGTGGATGATCAAGAACCCCGAGGTGGGATTCAAAGTACCGGATGAATTGCCACACGATTTTGTCCTGGAGATTTCCAAACCGTATCTGGGCAAGTGGATTTCGATTCCGTCCGACTGGACTCCATTGCAGGACCGGGGCAATTATTTCGGCAACCATTCCAAGGCGTCGCTGGATACCAGCGACCCGTGGCAGTTTAAGAACTTTTTGGTCAGCAATGCCGACTGAGGTCGCCAAAAGCGTCAGAACATGACACAAGACAAACTGAAGAAGCTGGCCAAGCAGCATGGCACCCCGCTGTTCGTGGTTGACCACAACGCCATTCGCAAAAACTATCAGCGGTTCAAGAAATACCTTCCCCGCGTGCAGGCGTATTACGCGGTAAAGGCCAACCCGGACCCCGCCATCGTCAAAACACTGTTTGACCTGGGCGCGAGCTTCGACGTGGCATCCATGCCCGAGTTCCGCATCGTCCATGAAAACATCAAGAACATGCCCGCCAAGCAGCGCCAGGATTGGATCTGGGACAAGATCATCTATGCCAATCCGATCAAAGCCAACGAAACGCTTCAGGAATTGGACCCGTATAAGCCGCTGGTCACTTACGACAATCTTGAAGAGATTCGGAAGATCAAAAAGTACGCCCCCCGCGCCGGCCTGGGCTTAAGATTGAAAGTGCCCAACACCGGCTCGGTCGTCGAGCTATCGAGCAAGTTTGGCGCGCCCCCGGGCGAAGCAGTTTCCCTGATCGAAGCCGCCCACAATGCGGGCCTGGTCGTGGAAGGGCTTGCATTCCACGTCGGCAGCCAGTGCACGAATTTTGAGAATTATGTGCAGGCCCTGAACCTTTCAGCGAGCATCTTCGCCGAAGCCAAACAGCGCGGATTCGAACTGAAACTGCTCGACATCGGCGGCGGGTTTCCCGCGCCGTACGATGCCAATGTCAAACCGTTCAGACTTCTAGCCCAGCGGCTCAACTCGGAACTGGATCGCTTGTTTCCAAGGAACATCGAGATTCTCGCCGAGCCCGGCCGGTTCATGATCGCCACCGCTGCCACCGCGGTCGCCAAGATCATCGGCAAAGCCGTCCGCGATGGAAAGCTCTGCTACTACATCGACGACGGCGTCTATCACACCTTCTCGGGCATCATCTTCGACCACTGCAAATACCCGATCAAAGCCTTCAAAAAGGGACCGACGCAAATCTGTTCCGTCTTCGGTCCAACCTGCGACGCGCTGGACACGATCTCACTCGGCGATGAACTCCCCGAAAACCTCGAACTCGGCGACCTCGTCTATAGCGAAAACATTGGCGCCTACAGTCATGCCAGCGCCACCTACTTCAATGGGTTCCCCCCGGCAACTGTCGTGCATGTGAATCAATGAAAAATCACCACGCTGGTTGCTGCTGCGTCAAACAGTGAATCGCGCCCAGTCCCCAGATCAATTCGACACAATCGATGCCGATCACGTTATGTTTGGGCAGATGCTTCTGCAGAATCGTGATGGCCCGCTTGTCATTCTTATGACGAAACGTCGGCACGAGCAGCGCACCGTTGATGAAATAGAAATTCATATAAGTTGCCGGCAAACGCTGCCCGGCGTGCTCGACGACGCCGGGCATGGGCAGTTTGACGATCTTGAACGGCCGGCCATCCTGATCCTTCAATGATTTCAGTCGCTTTAAGTTATTTTGCAATATTTCGTAGTTTTCGTCTTTACGATTATCCTCGACACCGATGACGATGGTTCGCGGATCGATGAATCGTGCAAGGTCATCGATGTGGCCGTCGGTGTCGTCGCCGGC
>DASZXJ010000202.1:0-32518 GCA_035545895.1 Tepidisphaeraceae bacterium
CGGCATGGCGCAACAAAGGAGCCGCGGGTCACTGGATCTTCGTCATTCGGATTTCGTCATTGATTCGTCATTCAGATTATAGTCATTCGTCATTGGGATTTTGTTGGTCATTGGGACTTGGCCATTGGTCATTAGATCCCAATTTCCCCGCCAACCCCCGCCACTGGTTGCCTAGCGAACGATGCGGTATCCCAACGTACCTCCCTACGTTGAAATTCGCTGCATTCGCCTGCATTGCGGCTGGCAGCGCAGCGAAGGTTTACCGGCGCCGGGTGAGAGGGGGTTGATCGAATTTCCGGCGTAATCGGTTGGCTGCGGTCCAAATTTGGTGGTCTTCCTCAAGCAGCCGGACCACGGCGCTGGTCGAAACGCCCAGCATGGCTGCAACAGCGGCGGGGTTGGCGTTCATGGCGTCGAACAAATCGATCAGTAAACCAATGGTCGCGCTATAAAATTCGTGCCGGTGAGAGATTGCGATGCGATTGTCCTGCCGGATCGATAAAAACCAATCGGGCGGTTCGAAATGCGCGACATCGACCGGCTCGCGAAGTTCCAGCGACAATTTCAACCGCAACCGACGCAAGGCCATCATCTTATTGAGCGCCTGGGATCGCGATTCGCCGGCCACCGCTTGGATTCCGCTCGGCAGGTGGGTCAGACGAATCGAATTGCTGGTCTTGTTGCGTTTCTGACCGCCCGGACCTGATCCGCGAAAGATGTCGGTCCGACACTGCCCCAGCAACTGGTCATCGGAAAGAAATCGGACGGAAGTGGAAACCGACAAGCCCTGCCTTTCGATTCCATTTTAGCGCTAAGCCGGGCCGGACTACAATGTCCACTGCTTTCCTCGGTCGGCCGGGATATCGAGGGTCCCAGCCAGTTTTCAACATATCTGGGATTTCAAATCATGTTTTAAGTGATTCATGAAATGACTCGCGCGATGGCCAGCCCGTCATAACCCTTGCTGCCCACCGTTTGAATGGCAGTCGCGCTGACCCGTTTTTCCCTGGACAGCATTTCGTTGAATCGGCGAACGCCTTGAACGGTCGGATCGGAATGATTTGAATCGATCACGGCGCCTTTGCGAACAACGTTGTCCGCGATGATCAACGTGCCTGGCCGGGATAATTTCAAGGACCACGAGAAGTAATCGCAATAGCCGGGCTTGTCTGCGTCGATGAAAATGAGATCGAATGGCCCGCGGTTGCTCGCGACCAGTTTTGGCAGGCTTTCGATTGCCGGGCCCACCACAAGTTCAACCACATTCGACAAGCCTGCCTGGGCAAAATTGGATCGGGCGACCCGTGCATGTTTTTCTTCATATTCCAGCGTGACCAAATGACCACCCTGGGCAAGTCCTCGCGCCAGCCAGATCGTGCTGTATCCGCCGAGCGTGCCAATTTCCAGGATGCTCCTGGCCTGCTGGGCCTGGGCAAGCAATTGCAGTAGCTTTCCCTGGTTGGCTGCGACGTGAATGGCGGGCAGACCGGCCCTTGCGCTGGCTTCGAGCACGCGATCCATCGTTTCATCCGATGGCACGAGCAGATCGGTGAAATACTGATCGACAGCAGTCCATTGCTCTTGCGACATGGTGGATTCCATCAGGCCAGCGGTAATTTTCGCGCGGTAGCCAGGAAATGATCGTAATTGGATCGGACTTCGATGATCGAGTCGCCGCCGAATTTATCGAGAAATGCTCTAGCCACTTCAAAGGCCACGACGTTTTCCATGATGACGCTCGCCGCCGCAATGGCGCTGATGTCGCTGCGTTCCCAGCCGGCCTCGCTGGGCTGTTTGCTGTTGAGATCGACGCTCATCAAGGGTTTGCCGAGCGTGCTGATGGGTTTCATCGCGCCGCGGATGACAATGGGCTGGCCATTGGTCATGCCGCCTTCAAGTCCGCCGGCATTATTGGTTTTTCGAATAAAACCAAGGCTCGGAGTGTCTCGTTTAGATGCGTCAAATGCGATTTCGTCATGAACTTTTGATCCGGCCCGCCTGGCTGTTTCAAAGCCCAGCCCGAATTCGACTCCCTTAAACGCCTGGATCGCAACCACCGCCGCCGCGATGCGGGAATCGAGGCGCCCATCCCATGTCATGCAACTGCCCAACCCCATGGGGCAACCAAAAACGTGACATTCAACGACTCCGCCGGCAGTATCTTTCGCGTTTTTCTGCTCGTTGATGAAATCACGAAATGCTTGTGATGCCGATGGATCCGGGCAGTAAACATCTGACTCATCGCGTGTATTAATCAGGCTTTTCCAGTTGTCGGGCGTTGGTTCGACCGATGCGGTCGCACTACCGACTGCCCGGACAAATCCGAAGACTTCAATATCGAATTGTCTTAAAAAGCATCGCGCCAAGGCGCCGGCCGCAACGCGGGCTGCGGTTTCGCGGGCGCTGGCCCGTTCGAGTGTTTCACGGCAGTCGGTGGTGAGCCATTTCACCGAGCCGGCCAGATCGGCATGGCCCGGCCGAGGCCGGTGCAGCGGGGGAGTCGCCTGTGGATCATTCAGCCGATCATCCTTGTTGACGATCATCATGGCGATGGGTGAGGCGATCGACCTGCCCATGCGTACGCCGGATAGAAATTCGACCGCGTCGGTTTCGATTTTCTGGCGTCCGCCGCGGCCATAGCCCCCTTGCCGGCGACGAAGTTCGGAATCGATGAATTCCTTGTCGATTTCGACCCCTGCGGGCAGACCTTCGACGAGCGTGAGCAAGGCCCGGCCGTGCGATTCGCCGGCGGTTCGATAAAGCAGCGTGGACATGGTCTTATCTTAACCGAGGAAAGCGAGAATGACGAAACCTCAGCCGGGCGGGCCGAATTAGAAGGCCCACGCGCCCGAATCGGACAATTTCACGTTCCCACCGGTCAGCAAATGATAGGCATCGAGATAGCGCTTGCGAGTGCCCTCGATGACTTCAAACGGCAGATTGGGAGCCGGCGGCGTCTTGTTCCATTCGCGGCTTTCCAGCCAGTTGCGGACGTACTGCTTGTCAAAGCTGGGCTGATCGTGGCCCGGCTCGTATTCATCGGCCGGCCAGAATCGGCTGCTGTCGGGAGTCAGCACTTCGTCGATGAGAATGATCTTGCCATCCGGCAGGCGGCCAAATTCGAACTTGGTGTCGGCAATGATCACGCCACGCTGTGCGGCAAAATCAGCAGCCTGGCCGTAAATGCGAAGCGTCTTTTCGCGCAATTGTTCGGCAAGGTCGCTGCCGATCCGGGCAGCCATCTCTTCAAAGCTGATGTTGATATCGTGACCCGATTCTTCCTTGGTTGCCGGAGTAAAAATCGGTGAGGGCAGCTTTTCGCACTGCTTGAGCCTGGGCGGCAGTTTGACTCCGCAAACGCTTTGCGTCTTTTGATATTCTTTCCAGCCCGACCCGGCAAGATATCCCCGAGCAACACATTCGATCGGAACCACCTCGGCTTTTTTGACCAGCATCGAGCGGCTTTTGATTTCATCCTTGTAGGCCTGGATCGAAGTGGGATACGCGCGGGTATCCGTGCTGATCAAATGGTTTTCAACCTGCTCGGCAAAATGACGAAACCAGAAGACGCTCAAAGCGGTAAGAATCTTGCCTTTGCCTGGAATGCCGTCGGGAAGGATCACATCGAAAGCGCTGATCCGATCGGTTGCGACGATGAGCAGGGCATCACCCAGATCATAGACATCGCGAACTTTGCCTCGGCGAACGGGTTTGGGCAGATGGGTTTGAAGTATTGCCTCCATGGGACACACCAATGTACGCGAGCCATCGATCAATTTCCAATTTCAAATTCGATATTGTCAAGCGGCGACGGCCAAGGTCAATTTACCGTTCCATTGGAATTAAGGAATCGTCTGCTAAAATGACGAATTGCAGATTTTCTGCGCTTATGCCATTTAAGTTCGAAATCTATAACGACGGCAAGCGGGTAATGAATTTTGCTCCCACGGCCGGCATGGCGATGGGACCCGAAAGCGTTCCCATCCCCGGCGAAGTCGTCTTCAAAGACGGCATGCTTGTGATGAATCGCCATGAAGACCAGCCTGCGGGCGTATCGCTGATGTGGGATATCGGCGAGCCGGGGGCGTTTCACCTGGAAACGACGCGTATTTTGCCTCGTGAAAAGCCCTACAACCTGAATGTCGAGCTGGCGCGCTGCAGGCTGATGAAAATCGTCCAAAAGCAGGAAGATTGGAACCTTTTCGATTTTCCCCATCCACGAACCGAAAAGCAGATGGCTCGATTTCGCGACGCCCAGGCGACTTTTGCCGAGGCGCTGGGGATGTTGCACGAACCCATGGGCGCTGCGCGGCTGGCGGATCAGGCCATCATCAAATCCACCGACCTTGCGGATGAATTGGCGCTGTTTCACGCGGAACTTTTGCTGAATCGACGCCGAAGCACCAACATGTTTCCCAAACACGTGCTGGGATGCAGGATCGATCCGACCGTCCAAAACCAGAAATATAAGGAAACGCTTCTCGATAATTTCGATTTTGCCGTATTGCCGATGTCATGGAAAATTCTTCAGCCTCAGGAAGGGAGTTTCCAGACCGAGGCTGTCGATGAATGGGTTGAATTGCTGACCAGGCGACGGATGCCGATCATTGCCGGACCCCTCATCGATTTAACCGATGGCGAGGTTCCCGAATGGATGTTCATCTGGGAGCACGACTTCGATAGCTTGCGTGAGATTGCTTACGAATACGTCCAGAAAGTCGTCCAGCGATATCGCAAGCAAATATCCGTATGGAACGTCGTTTCCGGATTGCATACCAACAGCGCTTTTACGCTTAGTTTTGAGCAGATTATTGAATTGACGCGGTTGCTGGTCGCGCAAGTCAAAGCCATTCAGGCCAATGCCCGAACGCTGGTGACGATCACCCAGCCCTTTGGAGAATATCACTCCAAAGGGGCCAACAGCGTTCCGCCCATGCTCTATGCCGAAATGGTCGCGCAGGCGGGAATCAATTTCGAAGCATTTGGACTGGAAATCGAGCAGGGTGTTCCGTCGCGAGGCGGATACATGCGCGATTTATTCCAGCTCAGCTGCTTGATGGACCGGTTTTCTGCAATTGGTCGCCCGGTCTTTCTAACCGCGCTGGGTTGTCCGGGGCGATACACACCGGATCCAGCCGATCGGTCTGAAGGCAAACTCGATCCGGCGGTGGGGGGGCGCTGGAAAAAGCCTTGGGATCCCACCCTGCAAGCGGATTGGCTCGAAACGGTTTGCAAAATGGCTTTGAGCAAACCCTTCATAGAAAGCGTCGCTTGGGCGAATCTGTCGGATGGTCACACCACCTTGCCTGCCGGTGGATTGCTCGATGATATGCTTCGGCCCAAGCCGGCGTTCATGAAGCTTCAGGAGCTTCGCGAAAGCTTCATTCGGACGAGGAAGGCGTGAAATTGTGGCGCGGATGGTCGGTCCCGCAGCGCGGAGTGCTGATCGCGCTGCTGTGCCTCATGTTCATTTGCCTTGCCGTTCGACTGATCGTCAATCCTCAATACATTTCCGATCCACAGCCCATCGAGCCGAGCCGCGCGCGGGAGTTGGAAAATCGAATTGATCCAAACGTCGCCGATGCTCCAACGCTTTCAGTGTTGCCTCTGATTGGGGAAAAGCGAGCCCAGGACATCGTCGCATATCGTGAAAAATTCGTCGCATCCCACCCGAGGCAGCGCGCGTATGTCCGGCCCGAAGACCTGACGGTTATCCGAGGAATTGGAACGGCCACGCTTCAGCAAATGGAGCCATTTCTGATTTTTGATCGGACGGCCACGACTCAAATCGCCCGCTAGAGAAACCAGACGCTTGGCTTTGACGCCCACTTTCAAACGTTCTGTCGCTTTTCAGTAGATTCAGGGCCAGCGCTGCCATCGCTTTGATCTAAAGTCCGCTCCTGATGTTCCGCGACTCATCTAGGATGAGAATGGGCCGCCACATGCAGCAGGCAGTGTTCGGTGGTCCGGGCAAGGGCATCGGTCAAGCCACCAAGTGCTTTTGCCGATGGGGCGTGATATACTTGGCCTGGCTATGTTCTACAGAGCAGACCTCAATACGGACGCCAATACCAAGGCGCGGTGAAATCCCGATTGATCGGGGTCCCGCGCCGGCCACGGCGTTTGTGCGTCTGTTCTAATTCCTGCAAATCCTGTAAAACCTGAGACAACCATGGAAGCTATCCAAACTCGTTACCGCACCCACACGTGCGGCCAAATCCGCAAATCCGACTGCACCAAACAAGTGAAACTGGCGGGGTGGGTTCATTCCTACCGCGACCATGGCGGGCTGGTTTTTATCGATCTGCGCGACCGCGACGGCCTGACCCAACTCGTCTTCGACCCCGATTCCTGCGGCAAAGAAGTTCACGATGAATCCCGCAAACTGCGCAGCGAATGGGTCATCAGCATCACCGGCGAAGTTGAGCAGCGCGGGCAGGGGATGGAAAATCCCAAGCTGCCCACCGGCGAAGTGGAAGTGCGTGTGAAATCGATGGAGGTGCTGAGCGTCTCGCCCACGCCGCCGTTTACGCCGCACGAGACGGAATCGGTCAACGAGGAACGCCGGCTGGCTTATCGATACATCGATCTGCGCCGTTCGGAGATGCAGCAGAACCTTCGCGTTCGCGCCAAGGTCACCAAGATCATGCGCGATGAGCTGGGCGACAAGGGTTTCTGGGAAATCGAGACGCCTTTCCTGACCAAATCGACACCGGAAGGGGCGCGCGATTTCATCGTTCCGTCTCGCTTGCAGCCGGGCAGTTTCTATGCGCTGCCGCAGTCGCCGCAGTTGTTTAAGCAGCTTTTGATGGTCGGCGGCTGTGACAAGTACATGCAGATCGTCCGCTGTTTCCGCGATGAAGACCCGCGCGCCGACCGCCAGGCCGAGTTCACTCAGCTCGACGTCGAGATGGCGTTTATCGATCGGGAAAACATCATCAGCATCATCGAAAGTTTGTTGCGCCGAATCTGGAAAGAGGTGCTGAACGTCGAGGTGCCCAACCCGATTCCGCACATGGAATACGATGTAGCCATGAGCCGATATGGTTCGGATCGCCCGGACCTGCGGTTCGGAATGGAACTGCACGAAATCACCGATCTGGCCCATTCCACCGACTTTGGCGTATTCAAAAGCGCGCCGCTGGTGAAGTGCATCGTCGTACCTGGTGGTGCAAAGTTGACTCGCGCTCAGACGGATGCGCTGGCTGAATGGTCCAAGGGTTTCGGCGCCAAGGGTCTGGCTGTGACGAAAGTGACCGCCAGCGGGTTTGACACGGGCATCGCGAAATTCATCAATCCGATTGCGCCCAAGCTAATCGAGCGCACCGGCGCCAAGGAGGGCGACCTGCTCTGCTTCGCGGCCGACAAACCGAAAATCGTTCACAAAGTACTCGGCGAATTGCGGCTGAAGATGTTCAAGGACATGCAGCTCAAGCCGTCGGCTGAATTTGCCTGGGTCTGGGTCGTCAATTTCCCGCTGTTTGAGTATGACGAGGAGGACAAACGGTTCGTCAGCACGCATCACCCGTTTACCGCGCCGCTGGACGAGGACCTGGCCAAGCTCGACAGCCGCGACCGCGCGACGGTGGAATCGATCAAATCCAAGGCTTACGACATCGTCTGCAACGGCAGCGAACTGGGCGGCGGAAGCATTCGTATTCACCGCACCGAAGTGCAGCAGAAGCTGTTTGCATTGCTCGGCATCGACGACGCAGCGCAGAAGCTCAAATTCGGGTTCCTGCTGGATGCCTTGAAATATGGCGCGCCGCCGCATGGCGGAATCGCGCTGGGCGTGGATCGCCTGGTGATGATGCTCCGCGGCACGACGAATATCCGCGACGTCATCGCGTTCCCGAAAACGCAAAGCGGCGCAGATTTGATGTGCGGTTCACCGTCCACCATCGACGAACGCCAGCTCAAGGAAACGCATATTCGCATCACCTTGCCGCCAACCAAGGGCCCAGCCGTGCCCGACGTGCATGGCGTGGTGCATAAGCACGAAGATGGCGCGGGAAAAGCGTAAGAGATTGAAGCAGAAATTGTTACTTTTGTATCTAAGTGTGATTGAACCATTGAGCGAAATCGTTCGAAAGTTCAGTTCCATCCATGCCGTGACACGGGCGTCCCGCCCGCGCCGAGCAACTGGCATGGCCGAGACGGCCATGCCACGTAGCAGATTTCTCGGTGCAAAATCAAGGTTCACCGATCACTCAATACTTGAGAAAAACAGCAGTAACTTTCTCAAGCCGGCTTGGTTCGGTATTGTCGGGCATTTTGGCGTAGCCTCAGCATGTCAGTCGTCGCTTGATCACCGCGGCGAAGTCTCTCGGTCGGGCAAAGGCGTAGATTCTCTCGGATGAGCGATAAATCAACCCCGTTTGCATCCTGCTCGCCGTATCCTTCGTTCCGGCCGACGACTTTTTCATCCTTCGAGTCGTACATATAAGTATTATACACCGTCTTGGCGCATTTCACTTCGACCGCATAAGCCTTATCATGCTCTGCGGTTGGTCGAACCACTGTTTGAAATATGATTCGTACCAAAATTATTGCCACGATGGGCCCGGCTTGCGCGGATGTGAAGACGCTTCATGAGCTGTTTGAAGCCGGCGTTGATGTTTGCCGGCTTAATTTCTCGCATGGGGCGCTGGAATCGCACCTTCAGACCCTTCGCAACATTCGACAGGCGGCCATGACCGCGCAAACGCCGATCGCCATTCTGGGCGATCTGGGCGGGCCCAAGATTCGTCTGGGGCAGGTCGCCAACATCGACAACACCGGCGGCATGCCAGTCAACAATGGCGATACCATCGTCATTCAGCGCCAAACCATCGTCGGACAAAATGGCCGGGTCAGCGCGACTTATTCCGAACTGATCGACGACCTTCGCGTCGGCGACCGCGTGCTGATCGAAGACGGCCTGTTGCGATTCACCGTCATCGAAAAGCAGGACGATGAAGTCCGCCTGCTCTGCGGGGCGGGAGGCATCCTCAAAAGCAGCAAGGGAATCAACCTGCCCAATACGCCCGTCAATCTGCCCGCCATCACCGAACGAGATTGGGAGTGTGTCGATTGGGCGGTGGAAAACGATCTGGACTATCTTGGCCTGTCGTTCGTGCGCCGGCCCGAAGAGATCCTGGAGCTTCGCGAGCATCTGCGCAAGAAAGTCAGCGACATTCATCTGATCGCCAAGATCGAAAAAGCAGAGGCGGTCGAAAGGATCGACTCCATCATCGACGCAGCCGACGGCCTGATGATCGCCCGCGGCGATCTCGGCGTGGAAATGGACGTCGCCCAGGTTCCGATCATTCAAAAGGACCTTGTGCGGCGATGCCAGTCGGCTGGTAAGCCGGTCATTGTCGCCACGCAGATGCTTCAGAGCATGATCGACAATAGCTCGCCCACGCGCGCCGAGGTGAGTGATGTCGCCAACGCCATTTTTGACGGCGCCGATGCCGTGATGCTCAGCGGTGAAACGTCGGTGGGCAAAAATCCGGTTCTGGCGGTCAGAACGATGGCACACGTGGCTGAAGTGACCGAAGAATATTTGCTCCAATCGCATATTAACGAACGGCCGGCTCTTAAGATCCGCACGATGCAATTTGCCGCAGCCGTTGCCACGGGCGTGCGGCAAATGATCGGGGATTTGAACGTCCGGCTGGTCGTGGTGTACTCTCAAACCGGCGCAACGGCGAGGGTGTTTTCCAAATCGCACCTGGCGGCGCCGATTATCGCGCTGTCCAGCGATCATCGGGCGCTGCGGCGAATGGCGCTGCACTGGGGTGTCATTCCCCACGAAATGCCTCCGCCTCGCGGTGTGGGCGAATTGGTGTACGATATTGACCGCCTGGTGGCCGAGCGGAATTACGCACCCGGCGGGGCGCGAATCGTCATCGTGGCGGGATCGGCGCTGGGAACGCCCGGCGCGCTCAACGGCATCATCATTCACACGCTCGGCGAACATTACAGCACGGAGGCCGAATGAAGGGGCAATTGCGGATTGCGAATTTCGGATTGCGGATTTGCTTTGTCGCGCTGGTCGCTGTTGGCGGGTGCATCACCGGGAGGCAGCGTCCCGCCGCCACCGAGCCGTCAACGGCTGTTGATGCAGCCACCACCCAGCCGAGTTACTGGCTGGACATGCCCGCCAACGCCACTGTCTCCGACGCCGATTTCAAACGCCTGTGGACCGCCTGCGAAGATGTGGCCCGGGATTATCTCTTCAAACTTGATCGTGCGGATTATCGTCTGGGCGTGCTGACGACCATGCCGCTGGTCTCTTCACAGGTTTTTGAACCGTGGCGGCGAGACGCCCGCACCGTTTACGATGCCGAGGAAAGTTCCATCGCCGCCATCCGGCGATCCATCCGATTTGAATTCACCCGCAATGCTGACGACACTTGGACGGTTGCGCCAAAAGTTCTGGTCGAGCGCCAGGCCATTTCGGAAAAACGCATTACATCGGTCGTGCTCTATCGCGGGTTCTTTACTCAAACCCGCGCCGAAAGTCGCAGGCCGACGGGAACGGTCGAATCCGACGAGGGCATCATCTTGCCCGAGCGATACTGGTATATTTTGCGGCGCGACAACGTTTTTGAGCGCGTCGTCGCCAGCGCGGTTTCAAAGAAGCTGCATCGATCCTGACGGCCGATCCACTTCACATGAGCGAATGGTTGCATGACAAGACGGGGCCGTTGTATCTGTCACTAGCAGCGGTGGGGTGGTACATGGCCTCAATTGCGGCAACGGCTGCGCTCACCGCTGTTCGCGACACGCCCGGCCGACGTGCCCTTGCCGTCTGGGCGGTCATGCTGCCGATCGTCGTGTTGGCTTCGATCATCGGCCACTATGAAATCGTCATCGGCATGATCTTCGCCAGCAGTGTCGCAAGCATGACGCTGGTGCTGGGCATCGTGACCATCTCAACCCATCGCACCCAGCCCACGCTGCCGCGAAAAACATGGGGCTTGATTTTGCCCGTCGCGCTGATCTGTTTTCTCATCGGTCTGCATGGCGGGTTTCACTGGATTCATGCGGTTGTGCTTTTGATTCAAGGGATCGTCATTTACGGGCTTTGGAATGATCCTTCCAATTCCAAGCCGCCCATGCGCGTACAGACGGCCGGGCCAGGACATCGCGCCGTTCTTTTGGCTGTCGCGGGAATCGGCGCGGTTGGCGCTGCCTGGCTGGCCATCACCGCGACTCAGCAGATTGGACAGAAACTTAACATTCCCTATCACGGCGTGGTGACCGCGATCATGCTCGCGCCGGCGATGGTGCTGGCGATGATCGGATTGGGTCTGCACGATGCGAATGAAGATCATTACGACCTGGCCGTCTCGGGGCAGGTTGGATTTGTGCTTCTGAATCTTTGCCTGACCCTGCCGCTGGCGACCGCAATTTGGCTGAGCAGGCCATTATGGTTGTCCATACCCGTCGAAGAAGCACCGGTGGCGCTGCCTTATCCGATGTCGGTCTGGCGTGTGGATACGATCATGCTCGTGATTGTCGGTTTCCTGCTGTTGCCCGTTTCTCTGGGCCGATGGAACATCGGAAAATTTGAAGGAATCGGGCTCGTCGTTATTTACGTGGTCTTCCTAATGCTCACGGTTTTAGCTTCGTTGAGCAGCCTGCTTTGAAATGGGCGGCGCACTGCTATCATGTCCGCCATGACTGTCGATCACTCGAAAATCCAAATCAATCGCAAACCATTTGAAGGTGAAATGTCGGACATCATGGGCGGTTCAGGCCGCTGGGAAGTGCCCGTTCACGACCACGGCCTGGTGGCGCTGGTGGATGTCATGCCGCGCATGGTGCCCGCTGGAAAAACCGCCGACTTTGCCATCGTGCAAGCCGCCCGCGTGAGCTACGGTGAAGGCACGAAAAAGGTCAACGAAGATCGCGGGCTGATCCGATATCTCGCCCGCCACCGCCACACCACGCCATTTGAAATGGTCGAATTCAAATTCCACTGCGTCATGCCGATCTTCATCGCGCGACAGTGGATTCGTCACCGAACAGCCAACGTCAACGAATATTCCGCCCGCTATTCCGTGGTGAAGGACCGCTTCTATAAGCCTACCCCCGATTACATCCGCAAGCAAAGCGCCGCCAACCGGCAGGGCGGCACCGAAGCGCTGGACGACATGACCGCCGGCGAGTTTCTCCAGTGGCTGGAAAAGCTTGAAGGCGAATACGAAAAATACGAAGAGCTGGTGCAAAAGGGCTTGGCTCGCGAACTGGCGCGCATCGCACTGCCCGTCAGTGTGTACACCGAATGGTACTGGAAGTGCGACCTTCACAACGTGTTTCACTTTTTGTCGCTGCGCATGGACGAGCACGCCCAGGCCGAGATTCGCGACTACGCCAACGCGATGTATGCCCTCATCCAGCCGATCGTGCCGATCGCGGCGGAGGCGTTTCTCGATTACGACTTCGGCTCGATGCACCTGTCCAAAATCGAGATCGAAGCGCTCAAATCGGGCAAGCCGCTGGCGACGGAAAACAAGCGCGAACTGGCGGAGTGGGAAGACAAGAAGAAAAAGCTGGGTCAATAAGCTGTTATGAATCGCGTTGCACCGCTGTGGCCAGTTTTCGAAATTCGCTACGCAACGAACGATCTATTTTGGATGAAAACGCGCCCGTGAGCTTGTGACGCCGGATCAACCCGATCACGTCGGCGATATCCTGGGCGCGGGTTGTTTTGGCCAGGCCCGTGCGCAGTTTCATGTTGATTAGATCGACCAGCGACACGGTCGTTATGTGATCGATCTCGATGAGCTTTGTCGGCGGAGGCTGGACCATCTTCTCGTCCACCAAATGAATGGGAATGGAATCGAGGATAAACTCTCGTTTGCCGGCACTGTATTTTACCCCGGCCGACTCAAGAATTGGGCGGAAATCCTCAAGCGGCTGTGGAACCAGTACATCGACATCCCTGGTCGTTCTCAGGTGCCCATGCAACACGACCGCAACTCCGCCGATGATGGCGCCGCGGATATGGTGGTCTTTCAAAAGCGCGGAAATGCGCTGCGCCGTCTCCAGAACACCGCCGCGTTTATCGAGCATAAGAATCGCCTGTTCCCGTAACGCCATATCAACCATCTTAGCATGTTCTGTTGTAAATCGTGAGACGTGCCGATCTATTATGAGCCTCGGTACTGGTGCATTTCCAAATGTGACACGGGCTTTCAGCCCGTGTTCATGGGCTCAAAGCCCATGTCACATCTAAATTGCACCAGCACCTGTGCTTCAGACAAAGGGAGTAAATCGTGCCCGTATCCGACCGTAAATTGATGAAGCATGCATTGTCGCCCGATGCCAATGATGTCTGGCGAATCTTTCGCATCATGTCCGAGTTCGTCGAGGGGTTTGAGGAGATGGCGTCGATCGGGCCGGCGGTTTCGATCTTCGGCTCGGCGCGCACCAAACCGGACGATCCGTTCTACAAAGCCGCCGAGGAAACGGCGCGATTGCTCGCCCACAACAAATTCGCCATTATCACCGGCGGCGGGCCGGGCATCATGGAGGCCGGCAACAAGGGCGCTTTCGAAGCCAAGGGCAAAAGCATCGGTCTCAACATCACCCTGCCACAGGAACAGGAAGCCAATCGCTATCAAACCCTCTCACTGGATTTTCACTACTTCTACGCCCGCAAGGTGATGTTCGTGAAATACGCATCTGCCTTTGTCTGTTTCCCCGGCGGATATGGCACGCTTGACGAATTCTTCGAAACCATCACGCTCATTCAAACGCTCAAAGTCGAAGCGTTTCCCATCATTCTGTACGGCTCGGATTACTGGAGTGGCCTGGCCGAGTGGATCAGCCAGCAGCTTCGGCCTCGCTATATCGACTCGGAGGATGTCGATATTTTTCGCATCGTCGATTCGCCGCAGGAAGTGGTCAGGCTAATCAAGCAGGGCGTGAAGCAGCACTGGTGGAAGCCGCTGGATGATGAATTGGTCAAGATCACCAAAAACGGCTCCGCCAAACACAAAGGCCCGCTCAGTGGCGCCAAAGGCGCCGAAAGCGGCGAAGGCACGAGATACGGCAAACGCCCCAAACGCGTCGAAAAACGCCACGCCAAGGCGAGTCGCAAGCCGCAACAATGATCGCTTTCACCTGCTCGATTGCTTGGTTGGACGGATTGAGTTTGCCGTTTCCATAGACCTTACAAGGTGAAAAACTATCCACGAATGGACACGAATCTTCACGAATGGAAAAAAATGATTCGTCGAAATTCGGACGAAGTCGAAGTCCGATTTCTTGACAGCGTCTTTCAACCCGATCAGCCGCGACGCGCAGCGGAGCGCTTGGGTTGTTTGAGGAAAATCCTTCCGCCGACACCGTCGGCGGCTTTACACGGCGGATGTCACTGCGGAAACGCGCAGATGCGCGAAGATTTAGCGCATTTCATCGACAAATTAGCTTGTCCGACTCGTCACATGGCGCGCACTTTTGTGCAGTTTCTGAGAGCCTTGAGAAACGGATGGAATTTCGGATTTCGGATTTCGGATTGTGGATTTGGAGTTGCGCGACATGAGTCCGCATGGCGCAACAAAGGAGCCGCGGGTCACTGGATTTTCGTCATTGGGATTTCGTCATTGATTCGTCATTCGGGTTTGGTCATTCGTCATTGGGACTTGCTGCCCGGAGAATCCGCTACTTATTTTCTTTTGGCTTGAAGATATCGCCGATTTTTTCGCCGATGTCCTGCAGGCCTTCGCCGATTTTGTCCGCGCCATTTCCAACGACATCGCCCACCTTCGACGCGCTTCCACCTGCCAGGATCAAATCGACCTGCGGTTTGCCGATCGTGCCGGTAACGTGATACGCCAATAGCGAATCGGTGACTTTCGCGATCATGCCGCCGATCTGTTTGCCCAGCAGGTCCTGCACTTTTTCGATGGGCCCGCCATTGACGCGAAGATCCAGTTGGCGGTTCAGGCCGATGGTGCCGCTGCCGCGCGCCGCAACCGCCGAGCCGTAGTAGCTCAGGTCCGACACGCTGGCATGATCGCCAGTGAGATTGAAATCGATGTGGACGCGATCGCGCGGCAGGGCGTTGTAGTCTTCACCGGCACCGATGATCTTGGCGGCGGAACTGATGGCGTCGGTGAGGGTGTGGATGACCGGCAGGCGCACCAGCCGTCCGTCCACCAGGTTGATCGTGCCGGCACCCCATTGCTCGGGCAGGGGTTCCGCCGCCAAGGGCGCGTTTTGCGTGGTGGGGACGGCCTTGGCCTGCACAATTTTCAGCGGCGCGCTCGCCTGAAAATTCACGTCGATTTTTCCCGCGAATTTCATCGGCTGGCCGTCCTTGTGCGCGGCCTCCAGGTCCTGAATCTGCATATTATTGATGGCCAGTTTGATGTTCGTATCGTAATTGCCGCTCATCAAAGTGCTTCCCTGACCGCTGGCCGTGCCGTGCAGGGCGGAAATCGTCATGGTGGACAGATCAAGTCGTCCATCCGCCAATTTGGCGCCGATTTGCAGGTCCTGCACTGGAATTCGGTATTCATCCAGCGTTACATTGGCATTCTTCAAGGCCAGTTGTGCGACTAGGTTTCCCTTGTTGGGTTCGCGGATCGGCACGGCGCCGGTAACCGAGGCGTCCAGTACGCCTTCCACTTCATACTGATTGAGAATCTGCTGTAACTGAGGTGGCAGGTAGTTGATTTTGTCGCGGGTAACGTCAGCGGACAGCTTCAGGTTCAGGTCGCGGGTTTCCATCGAATCGAGATTGAGCTGCCCGGCCAGTGTCAGGTCAAAGAGCGGTTTTCGCGCGATTTCAGTGGCCAGCTTGTACCAGCCGGCTTCGGTTTGTTCGATGTTCAGCGTGGTATTGATCTGATCCAATTCCATCGGCACAGTGCCGGTGATGCGGGGGTCATACTTGATCCGGCCATTCTGGATGGCGATGAATTTCATTTGGAAGACATCACTAAGTTTTGGTCGGGTGGCTGGTTCCGCGGTTTGCCGCGAGCCGGGTCTTCGGCCGCGCACGAGGGTGGAAAATCCAATGAATTTGGCCGATTTGGGCTCGGTCGCGACGGCCGAAATAAGCGGTTGGTCCAGGACGATGCGCTCGATCACCACCGGCTTGCCCACCGCCGGGATTTGGCCCAGCGTCACGGTGGCCTGCCCGCAACCGATGATGTCGATACTCTGGCCCGGATTGGAAGGATCCTGGGCCACCAGGCGCAGGTTCTTCAGCGTCACCGTGTAAGGAAGCTGGTAGTCCAGATCATCGAAGCTGAGCTGCGGGTTCAGATAGGAATTGGCGATGAATTGAAACTGCTGGCCAATCCAGCTTTCAATCGCGCTGGAGCCGGACAAGCCGGCATACCAGAACAGCAAGGCGCCCCCCGCGCCAAGTACAAAAAGAACCACCAGTCCCGTCACGATCCATCGTTTAAGCCGGCTCAAGTGCATTTCTCCTGTTGGGGGCGCTCAACGTAACCGCGGATTCTAGGCCCGGCAACCGCGGCCGCCCAATCAGGGTGGAACTGACCGGATCACTTAGGCAAAAGTCGCGCCCCGCCCCAGTCGGCGTGGTCGGCGTTGATGCCGTCGCCAGCGTCGGTGGTCACTAATTTCAACTCTTTGGCGCCGCGCACATCGATGGTGATGCCTTTCTTGTAGGTCCTGCCGGTCATCACGCCGCTGTCGTAAACCTTTTTGCCATCGACCCAAACTTGGAAGTCGGCTGAACCGAGCGTGCCCGAATAATCGTCGATGCCGATATCGGAAAAGAACTTGGAATACTTGCCATCCAGCTTGTAAACAATTTCCGAATTACCTGCGACGCCCAAACCGGTTTCATAGACCCTGCCGTTGAGGGTGATTTTGCCGCCATCGTTGGCGTCATCGCCGCCGTTGAACAGTTTGCGCTCAACCGGTCCCCACGAACTGACGGCAGAAACCCAGTCCATCGCATCGAGGTATTTGAAGTCGCTCGCCTGGTAGACGGGTTTGGGCTGGTAATTGGCTGAATTGTCGGAGATCACACCCTGCAAGCCAAGTCGCACATTGGGGCCCGGCTTGCCGCGGTTGACGTTCCAGTCAAGCTGCGCATTCGGCCCGTTGTTTTGCAGCGTCAAACCGCGACCGCCAGGACCTTGCAAGTAATTCTTGAACAGATTGTTGCGTGCCAGAACGG
Organism: Tepidisphaeraceae bacterium; assembly: GCA_035545895.1. Lineage (GTDB taxonomy): Bacteria > Planctomycetota > Phycisphaerae > Tepidisphaerales > Tepidisphaeraceae > DASZXJ01. The sequence goes on from DASZXJ010000202.1 coordinate 17,162, forward strand.
ACGTCGTGCCGACACCATCATTGGCGGCAAGGACATGGTTGGAGCCTACGCTGTAATTCTGCTCAACCAGCGTATTGTCGCCGCCGACTTCAAAAACAATTCGCACACCAGTGCCATCCGGGCGGTCAGGAGCAATCGCAGTATTTCGGCGGATGATCGTCCCCTCCGATCGATCGGCGATGATCGAATAGGCGAAGGTGCTCATGTTGTCCTGAAAATTTTTGGTCATCACCGGATTTTCGTAGTAATTATCCTGAACGATCGTATTCGATCCGCCACCCTGATATTCGATCCCCATTCGATGCAAGCCTGAAAAGTAGTTCTGTTCAATCAACAAGTCCTTGCTGACGTCGCCAAAATCGACGACATGGATTCCCTCGTTGCCATTGAGAAAGGAATTGTTGGCGATGGTGAGATTGTCCCAGTAATAGCCGTAAATGCCGTTGTCGGCCGAGATGGGATCGAAGGTGTTGTTGGTGATTTTGCTGTCGCGCAGGCCGGTGGTGAAGGTGATTCCGTTTTTTCCGGTTCCGTCGCCATGCACATGAAATGTGTTTTCGTTTACGACAAGGTTCTGAATCATCCGGTTGCCTGGGGCATCGATAAACAAGGCTTTGCCGTCGAAGGTGAATCCTTCGATGCGCACGTTGTCATCGTGCAGGGTGAAGATATGAAATTCATCCCCGCCACTGAGAACCGAGCCATCGCCGATGTATTGGCGATCTCCCTTGAGCTGCACGCTCGTGCCGATGTCGAATTCCCCGGCGGGGAAGACAACCGTGTCGTTCTTTTTTGAATCGCGGATGGCGGCAAGGATGGCGGCGACATCGTCCTTGCCGTCGTCGGGAACCGCGCCGTAATTCAAAACATTGACGCTGCTCAAAAACCTGCGGATTTCCAGTAATTCCAGAAATTTCCCCGAAAAATTGCGACGATCGTGCATTGTTCTTTCTCCTGCCGTGCTGAACGATGAAAAAACGGGACGACAACGTCTCCCGGTGCGCCGGCGGCGTACCAAGAGTGACCCAGACCGCTGCTCAGCGGATCTGAGATTGCTCAAAAACAGATTGACAGCTCAATGAGCTGCTATTGAGAAACAACTTGCGCAGAATTGAAAAACCCCGGCCCTGTACTGCCGGAAATGGAAGAACTCGTGCCGACGATCCCTCGTGGCCGATTGCTCGAACACAAATTCACCAAAATTTCAAACTGCACCCATCCAGCGTTCCTGACGCGGCCCGGTGTGGAGAGACGGACTACCGCAACGCGAGAACCGTTTTATAGACGGAATCGCCAATCAGTCAATTTCAAAATCGAGGAGAAATAAAAATAAATTTTGCATGACGGAATATAACTTTCCATGGCATGGCGATAGTTTGGTCATGGACCGATGAGTCGTGCGCGCATGTTGATCAGGTCCTTGTATGCCTCCTGAAATGCCGCTGCGTTGACATCATCGATTGCATCGGGCGCGAGTTGTTCGATCAGCGCCAATCTATTTTCAATGATCGGCAAATAATCGGGAGTGATGTTGCGGCTGTTCGGAATGCCGGTGTTATTCAGGTCTTCGATTAGTTCTCTTCGCTGATTTCCGCTCAAGCGAGTGTCGTTGATCGCGCTGACCCAGACGGCTTCTGCGTCCGGATCGGAACCGACTCCCGCCAGCGCTTCTCGCGCTTCCGGTTCACTGATCGCTACCTGCGCCGGCTGAATTCTCGTTTGCACACGCGGCGGCTCGATCTGGCGCACCGGGCTGGTGGTTGGATTACTTAACGGAGATGGATTCACGCTGAGCGGTGCAGTTTGTTGTGGAGTCGGCGTCGGTGCGGTCGCAGGCGCAATCGCGGGAGGCGGAGCAGGCTCAGCGATTGCAAGGTCGCTCGGTTTGGGCCGTTCATTGATGAGCCGGTTCGCGTGTCTTACATCGACAATAACCACTGTCGCTGCCACCGCGGCTGCCAAAAAAATCGGAATTGAAATCTTTGCTAGCTCTCTGTCCATGTCCACACCTCAATCGGGTTAACGTACTACTGATTATTCCCAATCAACATGAAGGGAAAATGAAAGTGTGGGCGGGATAGGAGAACGGAGCGGCGTTTTTTGCAAGAAAACCACGCCGGATATCTCTCCGTGACGAGAAAAAAAGGATTCGCAGGAAAAAATCAGACAGTCGCCGGCTCGGGCACGATCAGCGGACGATCAGCCGCGAGACTGCGCGAACCTTTTGGCAGGCCAATCGTTCGGGCGGAAATCTTGTCCTGCAATCGCATGATGCCTTCCATCAATGCTTCGGGGCGCGGGGGGCAGCCGGGCACGTAGATGTCCACGGGAACGACCAGATCAACGCCCTTCACGACGTTATACCCATATTTGAAGTAAGGCCCGCCGCCGACGGTGCAGGCGCCCATGGCGATCACATACTTGGGATCGGGCATCTGGTGGTAAAGCCGCTTGACGCGCGAGGCCATCTTATAATTCACCGTGCCGGCGACGATCATCAGGTCTGATTGGCGTGGGGTGGCGCGGAATGCGCCGGCGCCAAATCGATCCAGGTCAAACCGCGAAGCGCCCACGGCCATCATTTCAATGGCGCAGCACGCCAGCCCGAACGTCATCGGCCACAGCGAATGCTTGCGTCCCCAGTTAATGAAAAAATCCATGCTGGTGACGATCAGGCCCTCTTCAAAGCGGTTTTCAATCCAAGACATAGTTTAAGATTATCCCGTCGGAGTCGCGGAAAATCAAATTGCACCTTTACGCATGCGGCATTGAAATCCCGGGCCGATCAGACTCGAATAACACGATATGTTGATTCCTCAGCCGAAGAATTTGGAGCGTCGCACCGGTCCGGGATCGCGGCACGGTGCACCGTGTCAGGAAAAGATCGATCCCATGCTCGGGCCGGAGCAATCGTACCGCCTGAGCATTGGCGAAGATCAGATCTCGATTATCGCCTCGGACGCTGCCGGCGTATTTTATGCCCATCAAACGCTCAACCAACTCAAACGCGAATTCCCCGAATCCCTGCCCGCCATGGTGATTGAAGATTCCCCTGACTTTGCCGTGCGCGGGTTCATGCTCGATATCTCTCGCGACAAGGTGCCCACCATGGCGACTCTTTTCGCGCTGGTTGATCTATTATCCGAGCTGAAGATCAACCAGCTTCAGCTTTATACCGAACATACGTTTGCCTATCGCGAGCATCGCGTGGTCTGGCAGGAATCGTCGCCGATGACCGGCGATGAAATCCGCCAGTTGGATTCTTATTGCCGCAAACGATTCATCGAACTGGTTCCAAACCAGAATTCGTTTGGACATCTCGAGCGATGGTTCAAGCATGCGCCTTATCAACACCTTGCTGAAAAGCCGGAAGGATTCTCCTTTTCCTGGGGCACGCGCGCGCCCAACGGTTTCAGTCTTAATCCAACTGATCCGCGCAGCATGAAGTTCATCGAATCCCTTTACGATGAACTGCTGCCGAACTTCACGAGCGGCCTGTTCAATGTTGGTTGCGATGAAACTCTCGATCTGGGATTGGGGCGGAGCAAAGCCGATGTCGAGCGTCGCGGTCGCGAACGGGTCTATTTCGATTTTCTGGTCAAGATATATGAAGCCGTCAAACGGCGCGGCAAGCGAATGATGTTCTGGGGAGACATCATCCTGCATAAACCTGAACTGTTAAACGAGTTGCCCCGCGATATCATCGCGCTCAACTGGGGATACGAGGCCGATCATCCCTTCGAAAAGGAAATGCAGGCCATTCGCAATTCACGCGTGCCTTTCTATGTCTGTCCGGGTACTTCAAGCTGGTGTTCAATCAGCGGCCGGACCGACAATGCGATAGCCAACCTCCAAAACGCAGCCAAACACGGGATCGCCAACGGCGCCAGCGGATATCTCATCACCGACTGGGGCGACTATGGCCATCTTCAATATCAACCGGTCAGCTATATCGGAATCGCGGCGGGGGCGGCTTATTCGTGGAGCTATGAGGCCAATCGACGAGCCTCCCTGGAAATCGCCATCGACATGCATGTCTTTGCCGACCGAGCAGAGGTCATGACCAACTGGCTTGGCGAGTTCGGCAACATCTATCAGTGTGCAAAAGAGCCTCTTTCCAATGGCTCGCGATTCTTCTGGACGCTGGTTGGCGGGGAGGATCGCAGGAAGAATTATCAGAACGTCACCATCGAGGAATTTGAGCAGGCCATCAAGCGCATCGATCAGCTTCTTCCCTCGCTGCAAAAAGCTCGGATGGACCATTCCGATGCGGACCTGGTCCTGGCTGAATGCCGCAACGCCGCCGCCATGCTGCGGCACGCCTGCCGTCACGGGATTTTCCTGGGTCGTGGACCGATAAAAAACGTGGATTTGGCGGGCGAATTGCAGAAAATCATGGCAGAGCACCGCCGGCTTTGGCTGTTGCGCAATCGTCCAGGCGGGCTGAACGACAGCATCACTCGTTTGTCGTCATCTTTGTCAGCATATCGCGCCAAATCCTGACCCGCATGTGTTCATTCATTCATATCGATGTAGTTGAATGTAATCAGTCGGCTTCTCTGGTTTCACATCTAAACGCGCATATTAGGCACTTCTACCTATTGGGACGTCGGTTGCCTCCACATTTTCAGTTATTTACCCGATAACTTGGCAAAGTTTTTCTTGACGTAACGAAAGCATTCGCTTCAATAGCACCTGCACGTTTTGGCTGGGGGCCTTGATGGCAGAGGGAAGGGTCAGCGGTGTTTAAACCAGGTCCTTTCCATGTGAATGTAATGTAGTTGACAGGCATTTTTATGTCCGCGGGCGCGATGCGCCCGCATGGAAAGGAGAACCTATGTTTTCTCGGTTCGTCGCTTCGCTTATGCGTCCCTTCCGATCATCCAATGAAATCTTAAGAGATGCGGTTCAACCCGTCCTGCAATCTCTGGAAGGTCGCCGTATGTTGCATGCGGGAGACCTCGATTCGACATTTAATGGCACCGGCTGGAATACCGACGATTTCGGTTCATCCGCCGTCGGCCTTTCGGTTGCGGCCGAACCGGTGACCAATAACATCGTCGTTGCCGGCGTGAGCGACGGACACATCGCGGTCGATCGGTTCCTCAGCAGCGGAGCGCTCGATGGCTCCTTTGGCTCGGGCGGCGATTTCACCGCTGCGCTCGGCGAACAGGAAACCGTCGTCGGCGTCGGATATTTCGGCAACCAGATCTACGTGGCCGGTACGGTCACCAACGCAGGGGATGACGACATCTACGTCCTTCGCCTGGACAACGACGGCCTGCTCGATCCAACCTTTGGCGGCGGAATCTTCATCGCCAGCCGTCCCGGCAACCAGGAAGCGGCCAAAATGGTCGTCGATCCCGCGACCGGTGACGTTTACGTCGCCGGAAACGACGATGATGGCAATTCCCTCGTCGTCAAAGTGGTCGGCAGCAGCGCAACGACCGACACGGACTTCGGAAACCTGGGATTTGCCAACAACGCACTGAGCGGCGGTTCGCAGATCATTCAATCTGTGGGTCTGACCCCCGGCGGGCAAATCATCATCGGCGGACTGGTCGATGGGCAGGGTGTGCTCGCACGCATCAACAGCGATGGCTCGCAGGATCTGACCTATGGCGCCGGCGGTTTAACCGCCCCCGTGCCGGCCGATCCGTTTGCCGACATTCAGGATATCGCGATTGCCGCCGATGGAAGCGCCTATACCGTTGGCAACACATCGTTCGATGCTCTGGATAACAGCCTGGTCGTTCGCGAATACGATGCAAATGGCAATATCGTCAACACATTCGGCACTGGCGGCGAAGCGATTATCGACTTCCAGACGCTTGGACATGGCATCAGCGGGTTCGGCATCGCGCTCGATTCGAATCAGTTTGTTGTCGCGGCAGGATTGGATCAGGATGATAACAACGGCATTTATCAGGCCGTCGCGGTTCGTTTCGATCAATCCACCGGCTCGCAGGATACGACCTTCGGCGTCGGCGGGCTTGCGGAAACGCCCGCGGACGGGTTCGCACAGGCCTCCGATGTCGCGATTGACGGAAACGGCAATTACGATCTCGGCGGCGCCGCGATCGGCGGCTTCCTCGCCGCTCGCGTGGTCGGCGGAACAGCCGTCGTTGCCACGCCTGTCTTCATCGACAACAGCGGCAACCTCGTCGTCAATGGCACGGAAAATAACGACACCATTCAAATTACTGCCACGACCGGCGGGGGCATTAAGGTGACGATGAATCTCGTCAACTACGGTACGTTCAACCCCACCGGCCAAATTCTCGTCTCATCGCTGGGCGGTGACGATCTGATCACCGTCGGCGGCGCCGTGACTCGCAGCACCGTCATTACCGCGGGCGCGGGCAACGATACCGTTCATGGCGGCGGTGGAAATGATTCCATCGACGGGGGCGGGGACAATGACAACATCACAGGCGGGGCGGGCAATGATACTCTCGCCGGCGGATCAGGCGCTGATTCGCTGAATGGCGGCAACGGCAACGACAGCCTCGATGGTGGCGCGGGCAACGACACCATCAACGGCGGCGCGGGTAACGATACCTCCGTCGGCGGCGATGATAATGACTCCATTTCAAACGATTCCGGCGATGACCTGCTTCTCGGCGGTACCGGAAACGATACCTTGCGCTGCGGCACCGGCGACGACGTCGCCCAGGGACAGGAAGGCGATGACGTGCTCATCGGCGGAGCCAACAACGACAACCTCGACGGAGGCGCCGGTAACGACAGCCTCTCCGGCGGTTCGGGCAATGACACCCTCACCGGCGGCGATGACAACGATACGCTCGACGGCGGCGCCGGCGACGACTATCTCGACGGCGGCAGCGGCAACGACGATCTCAACGGCCAGGCCGGGTCGGATATCGTCGTCGGGCAGGATGGCAACGACACCGTCCAGGGCGGCGCTGATCGCGATATCCTGATCGGCGGGATCGGCAATGACAGCCTCCTTGGCAACGCCGATGAAGACATTCTCATTGGCGGCACGACGTCGTATGACAACAACGCCGCGATGCTCGACTCCGCTCGCGTCGCCTGGAACGCGCCGACATCCAACGCCGCTCGTCAACTGGTGATTTCGACCACGATCTTTATCCCGGATGTGACCGCATTTGACGATCACACAGTCGATACGATCACCGGCGGCGCGGGAACCGACTGGTTCATCGTGAACACCGATCCCACGTTTAAGGACATCATCGATCTGAAGTCCGGTGAAACCGCGACCGACGTCGATTGAACTGGTTTTGAAGTCAGGGACACCTCGCCGCTTGCGGCTCAGCGCGACCTTTGCCAAAGGTGACGTGCTGAGCCGCAAGCGGTTTTTGTTGATTAAAGCGCGTCACGGTCAATAAAAAGATTTTTATCTCTCTTTTATTTCGACGCTGTTACGATCCAAAACTGAAAGAGGAGCATAATGTTTTTCCCTAGAATGTGCTTGTATATTGCCGCCGGTCGGCTAACTTTGCATCAGTGATGGCAACAGCAGATGATTCTCGTCTAAGGCCTCAAATTGAACTATTGCATAGTTTGGCCGATGTGGTGAAGGAGAACCTGTCGTTGCTTCTGCCGGTTGATCAGGCGTGGCAGCCGACCGATTTTCTGCCGGACCTCACCGCCGAAGACTGGAAAGATCGCCTGGAGACTTTCCGCGCTCCTTCAAAAGGACTCAGCGACGAAATTCTGGTCGTGCTCGTTGGAGACATGATCACCGAGGAAGCACTTCCCAACTACGCGATCTCGCTCAACCTGATTGCGCGCGATGAAGTCGGCACCAGCGATGAACCGTGGGCCAAATGGATGCGAGGCTGGACATCCGAGGAAAACCGTCATGGCGATTTGCTGAATGCATATTTGCGCCTGACTGGCCGCGTGGATATGCGGTCCGTTGAAGTCACCGTGCACAACCTGATCAACAATGGCTTTAATCCCCGTGTTTCGAAAAATCTGTATGGAGGATTGATTTACACGTCGTTTCAGGAACGGGCGACAAAGATTTCGCACGCGAGGGTCGGCACGCTGGCGTCAAATCTGGGCGATGAAAATCTTTCGAAAATCTGCAAAAAGATCGCTGCCGATGAGTCGCGCCACGAAGCATTCTATACGAAGATGATGGGCCAGGTCATGGCGCACGACGCCGCGACCGCAGTCCTCGTGTTCAAGGACACGATGCGCCGGATGATCTCCATGCCGGGCAAATTGATGTTCGATGGCAAAGACCCCGATCTGTTTGAACATTTTTCCGCCGTTGCGCAGCGCATCGGCGTGTATACCGCCCGCGATTATGCTTCGATTTTGCGCCATCTGGTGAATACGTGGAATGTTGCTTCGCTGTCGCTGTCGGGCGCCGCCGCTGCCGCCCAGGAAATTCTCTGCGCACAAGCCGAGAAGATTGAATCGATGGTCGAATCGATCATGGAAGCCGTCCTTCGCGAGCCTGCCCGCCCGTTTACGTGGGTGCGTGACCGCATGGTCTGAGCAATTCTTTGAGACTGCGCGGATGATTTGTTTATCCTGTCGCGGTACAACATTGGCTTATGCCAGAACGCATCACGATCCTCGGCGACGGGGCGATGGGAACCGTCTGCTCAATCCTACTGACCACCGGCGGGCACGAACCCACCATGTGGGGGGCGTTTGAAGAATCAATCGATCGTTTGGTTCAAAATCGCGAAAACGCCCGCCTGCTGAAGGGCGTGAAAATTCCCAAGCAAGTTCGTCTCACAGCCAACGATCGTGAAGCATTTGAAGGCGCGAGCCTGATTCTCGCAGCCATTCCCACTCAATACATGCGTCTGGTCTGGACGCGGCTCAAGCCGTTCGTGCCGAAGGACGTGCCGATCGTTTCAGTGGCCAAGGGGATCGAGGTGGGCACGCTGCTTCGGCCGACGCAGATCATCGCCGATGTGCTTTCGCCCGGCGTGGTTTGTCCGTGGAAACTCGCTGCCCTGAGCGGACCCAACATTGCCGCGGAACTGGCGCGATATCTGCCCGGCACGGCCGTCGCGGCATCGACTGATGAAGCCCTCGCCAAACGCGTGCAGTCGCTCTTTGCCACTCAATGGTTCCGCGTTTATACGAACAGCGATGTGGTCGGCGTCGAACTCGCCGGGGCGATCAAGAACATCATCGCCATAGCCGCCGGCATCCTCGATGGCTTGGCAGCAGGCAACAACGCAAAAGCGGCACTCGTCACCCGAGGATTGGTCGAAATTTCCCGCCTGGGCGTTGCGATGGGAGCGCACGCATCGACTTTTCACGGCTTGGCTGGTCTGGGCGATCTGATTACCACATGTGTGAGTCCCGAAGGTCGAAATCGCACCGTAGGCGAACAACTGGGCAAAGGGCGCAAACTGGATGAGGTCCTTTCCAGCATGGATAGCGTCGCTGAGGGTGTTGCCACTGCCCGCGCGGTCAAGGAATTGTCTCGCCGGCACCGTGTGGAGATGCCCATTACCGATGCCATCTACAGCGTGCTCTTCGAGGGCAAGGACGTCTTAAATGCTCTATCAGATTTAATGAGCCGCGAACCCAAGCCCGAGCAAATATAGGCAAAATTCATATAACCTGCTCTGCTATATAGACATACCTTCTGCAAAATGCCCCAAAATAGACCTGTCGCGTGGATATTCCCGGACCGTCCGATATCGCGCGCACGTATATAATGCTTGGCGGAAGGGGCACCGCGAGTCAGTGGCAACCGGCTCGGAAGAGGTATGTCGTACTATGTGCTGTAATCTGTGGCAGGGTTTGTTTGTAATTTTAATAGGGGCGGGGTTAGTCGGCTGTGAAACCAATACAGAAACCGGAGCGCTGGCAGGCGGCGCCGGTGGAGCGCTCGTGGGCGGGACCATCGGATCGCTGTCGCACTCGCGCGGCGGCGAAGGAGCGCTGATCGGCGCTGCCGTTGGTGCAATCGGCGGCGCATTGGTCGGCAATCAGATCGACCGATCAGAATCCGTCGAACATGGCCGGGTGAATGAGGCCGAATACGACCGTCGACGCTCGTATGGCGACAGCATCACCAAAAACGATGTTGTCACCTGGTCCAAGCGTGGCGTCAGTGATGAAGTGATCATTGACCGGATCGACCGCAGCAACGCATCGTTCCACCTGACCGCCGCCGACATCAACGACCTGCGAGACAGAGGCGTCTCCCCCTGCGTCATCGAAGCAATGCAGGACACCGGCAGACGATAGAACCCCACCTCACGAACTGAATGTTTAGCGCCGGTCCGCAGGACCGGGCTGTATCTGTCTTTCCAAAAACGGTTCCCTCTCGCGATGGTATCTAATTCAAATGCCCTCAACTCAACTCTCGAATCGGATCAGTGCTGTTATTTCATTTGTGTTCGGTTGGACCATCACGTGCTCTGCCCACGCTGCCGTCACTCTATTTCCCGCGCAAAACGGCCACGACGTCAATCCCGACACTCATCTGGTGATCACGTTTCCCAGTGCGCCAACCATCGGCAAATCCGGGCAGATTCGTATTTACGATGCCGCCGACAACAAGCTGGTGGACACGCTGGACATGAGCATTCCCGCCGGTCCGGCGGCGGGCAGTGTGCGTGGCCCGGCAGCGCCGCCCACGAGCCGGCCTTACGAATACGCCGCCGGACATTTCACCAACGCCAACACCAAACCCGGCACGCCGTCCGGCACCGCCGTCGCAACGCCCGACAATTACCAGCTTACCATCATCGGCGGATTTACCGATGCGTTTCATTTTTATCCAATCATCGTTCACGACAACGTCGCCACGATCTATCCGCACAATAATTTGCTGACGTATGGCAAGACATATTACGTGCAGGTTGATCCCGGCGTGCTGAGCGTCGCCGATGACAGCTTCAAAGGCATCGGCGGACAGATGGGTTGGACGTTCACCACCAAAAAATCCCCGCCGGCTGCCAACAGCCCGCGCGTGGTTGTTTCTCTCGACGGCTCGGCCGATTTCAACACCGTTCAAGGCGCCGTCGATTTCATTCCCGATCACAATCCCAACCGCGTGACCATCTTCATCAAGAATGGCACGTACGAGGAAATCGTCTATTTCCGCAACAAGAGCAACATCACGTTTCGCGGCGAAGATCGCGAAAAAGTGATCGTCGGTTACGCCAACAACGAGATTTTCAACCCGCATCCCGCCAACGTCGGCACGAACGAAGTGCCCGGCACGTTTCCATCGCGCCGAGCGGCATTCATGGTCGATCATTCCACCGGCATTCATCTGGTGAATATGTCGATCAGCAACTTCACTAAAGGGCAAGCCGAAGGATTATTGCTGGTCGGCGGTCAGCATATCGTCAGCAACGTGACCGTCACCGGCTCGGGCGATGCGCTGCAGGTGAACGACTCGGCCTATTTCGTTGACAGTACGGTCATCGGGGATGGTGATACACTGCTTAGCCGCGGGCCCGTCTTTTTTCAGAACTGCACGTGGAAAAGCCGAGGCGCATTCATGTGGATGCGCAACACCTCCGCCAGCCACGGCGCGGTCTGCGTCAATTGCAAATTCGAAGCGGTCGGCCCGACTCCCACCGTTATCGCCCGCGCCCCAACCAATGGCAGCAAAAATTATCCCAATGTCGAAGTCGTCCTGATCAACTGCGCCTTGGGCAACATCTCCCCCGAACTATTCGGCCCGCTCGGCGGCGATACGACCAACATGCATTTCTGGGAATTCAATAGCACGAACCTAAGCGATGGAAAACCCGCCGACACCAGCAAACGCCTGGCAGCCGTCAAACAGTTGGATAAGGACAAAGACGCTGAGACGGTCGCAAACTATTCGAACCCGGCATATATCCTCGGTTGGACGCCGAAATTGGACGGGGAGAAGTAGTAGACGGTTGGCATCTCACGTTTAGCCGCCGCGGCTAAACACGGCACATTACGCGCCCGGCGGCAATTTGATATTTACATCGACGCCCTTAAACCGCGCGATGACCTCCGGCTTTCCACCCAATACGTTGATAATTTTCCGGAGCGTTGCGATTTGCATGTCGCTTTGTTTTTCCAGCCGGGAAAGGTTGGAATGCTTGATGCCGGTTGCCTTGCGACCCAGCTCTGCGGTATTTTCAAGGTCTGACGGAGTTCGCGAAGGAGCGTGTCGCGACGCAGTTCCTGATAACGAGAGTGGCCCCTGCAATCACGTTGGGTGAGAAGCGCTTGGCAACGTGTTCAAAAAAGTCTTTAGCCATAACTACCTCTTACGTAAATGCGCCGCATACAACTCGTCGGCCTTGGCGATGAGTTGTCGATAAAACCGCTTCCGATTGACTGTTCTGCTCCTGGCCTGACATATATACTCGGCAGATCCTCGCGGGTCAGTCCGGCTCCGACTGATAAGCTTGATGGACTGCATCCTCCATCTTTGCGACCTCCTGATCGCTGAGCATCTTGAAAAACTCCTCATGCTTTCGTTTCGAGAGCTTTCCGTGATTCTGGAGACAACACTGGATGAACAGATCAATTAACCGATCCGGCATGTCCACGATTTCCTGAATGGCACGCTTGGTGTTATCGTAATTGACCAGAAAGCGCAACTCCTCAACCAACTCGACCTCGATCGTTTCGCGGATGAACTCAAATAGCGCCTCGGCCTGCGGGGTAAAATCGACATATCGGTAAAGATCGGCGGTCTCATTTTGGACTTTCATACGGCCCTGGACGTGACGAATATTCAGTGAAATGAGTGAACTCAGTGGCTTTGGAGTTCCCTGTTCGTCATTGGATTGAAGATGCGTTTGAGGAATGGCATGTAATCATCAGATGAAACGTCTGCAAATGTTTTCCGGGCCGATAGATACGGTTCGATGTATTCCGAAAGATCGAGTCCTTCCCCCTGATGATTGCGGATTGAAAGCGAGACATCCTTGGCCAATTCGATCCAGTGCACGTCTGTTTCGTAAGACGGCTGCTGGACTGATTCGATGGCGTGCGCATCGCAATAGGCCAGCCAGGGAATATTTACGCCACAGTAGGCAGCCAGCCAGTTCCAGCGAGGCATTCGGCCGTTGATTTCGATCAGTTTGAATTGTCCATCACGGGCATCGAGTTTGAACTCAGTGGCCCAGATGCCGGTGAATCCGATCGATCTGGCCATACGGGTGGTGTAATCGACCAGCAGCGCAATAAGCTGACAACTGACCGCCACCCGCGCCACACCGAATTGTGGTGGGTTTTGCCGGAGCTTTCTCATCATGAATCTTGCGCGGATCTGTCCAGACCCATCGATGTACACCATGCATTGATAGATATTCGAATCGGGACCGGGGATGATTTCTTGAATCATCATTTCGTGGCCGGCTCGTGAACAGAACTCAAGTTGGGAGGATAGTTCCCCAAAATTGTTGACCACAAAATTCTTGGTGCGATATTGGCTGAAAAAAATGTGTCCAAAAACTGGTTTGAGGATGCACGGGTAAGTAATCCGGTTTTCAGCCAGTATGTCGAGGCTTTTTGATGGAAGCGTCAATGGGTACGGCACATCGCACTTCTGGGTGATTTCATAGGTTTTCGGCTTATCGATGATTTGGCTGAGGGTATGGCCACCAGAACCGCGACAGGGTATTCACTGAAAACGATTGGACCCATATTGAGGAGGCCGACGTTCAACCCTGCATCAAATCAAAAACCCTTGCGGAGCGGGCAGCATGGGAGTTCATCGAGCGGGAAGGCGGCGCCCTGGAACTGTCCGTCATCAACCCTGTTGGGATCTTCGGCCCGGTCTTGGGGCAGGACTTTTCCAGTTCGATCGGGATTATCAAACGGCTTCTGGAGGGAAGGCCGGCCGTGCCGCGCATTTACTTCGGCATGGTCGATGTCCGCGATTTGGCAGACCTTCAAATCCGAGTGATGCAAGACGAGGCTGCGAAGATGCAGCGATTTCTTGCCACCGGAGGTGAGGTCTTGTCCATGCTCGACGTGGCGCTCATGCTGCGTCGAATCATCGGCAAAACAGCCAATCGTGTGCCTGCTAAGCAGTACCCGGACTGGGTGGTGCGCCTCTCGGCACTATTCAACGCTCAGGCGAAGGTGATACTCCCACAGCTTGGAGTCATCCGCCGCAGTAGCAGCGAGAAGGCACGATCTCTTCTCCGATGGCGACCACGGTCGTACGACGAAACGGTCACGGATACTGCGAGAAGTTTGGTTAGACAGGGCATCGTGAAGAGCGATCCTGCATAAGTTCGAAACATTTCCCCGGCGAGTGAAGAGGAAGGAATATTAAACGCTTTCTCTTTGCTAAAGACCGACGGTGGTCGAAATGTCGAATGGCAAATCGACGGTTTCGATTTTTTCGCAGTGCTGCACGCGAAAGATGACTTCCTCCGGTACCTGAGCCAATGCCACGGGAAACGAAATGCTTTGAGCGTTTGATTGCTGCTGCGATTCTTGCAATAAGATATTTCGATCCACCAGTGTTCGCCCGGTTTTTTTATCGACAATTTCAAATCTCAGCAAATTGGACACACGTCCGGCAAACCGAATCATTACCTCATAACTCGTATTGGTCGCATTCGGGGTCATTGGCGCATTTTGCGCGACCGAAACGATGGTTCCAGAGAACGGGCCAGCTTTGAAATCGCGCCCCTTAAAAAGCGAAATCGGGTCACTGCTGTCCAACACAATCTTTCGTGCAACAGTGGCTCGAACTTGTCCGCCTATCGAACATCGTGTTGCGCCTGAGCTCGGTGCCGAGGTCAGGGAAAGTGAAACCAGCGCCTGTTGCCCGTCTGGAGATAGAAATGCTGGCTGATTGCGAACGACGGTATCAGGCGGACGGTAAATCGCCGAATCAAGTTTACCGACCTTATCATCTTCGAACCGATTCACTGACAAACCGTCCACCGGGATTGCAAGTATCCGCGAATCCGGCGCGGAGATCATCAGGCGCGCAATGGTAAAACCGCTTGCCCTGAAAAATTGAGAAGGCGGGTTATTCCACTGGACACCCTTCGTTTCCTCAGGGGCGGGCTTGCCGATCGTTAGTGAGAATAAATCGACTGTCGCTTTTTCGAGCTTGGCTGGGCCCATTTCAGGTACAACCATACCGAACGAGGTCGTTCCCGCCGGAAATCGAAATGTAGTTTCGCCGGGTTCGGGCGGGGGCCATGCTCTGGCGCTTGGAACAGTCGTGGGCATTTGAATAAATAGGTTGCTGGTTCTTTGATTACCTTGATCGGAAAGGCGCAGTTCGGACGGATCAGCCAGCGGCTGTCCTTCCATGGTCGTGATTCTGATTTCTCGAATGAGGCCGAAATCACCATCAACGCTGAAATTGACAGATAATTCACCGCGCGGATTTGGACGTGCGCTTTCCGGCGG
>DASZXJ010000203.1:0-29168 GCA_035545895.1 Tepidisphaeraceae bacterium
CAATCAGACTGCCCGCAAGTATTCACAACATTTCACGCGAAGTTTTTACACAATCACCGATGATGGTGAATACAACGTCGTGCTGGCAGAAGACGGCGTCTGGGCAATTAAGAGCAGGTCGACCGGCCCCATATTTCCAACAGGCGCCAATCGGCCGCTTACCCAAACCATGCATATTCGGGTGCTCTGGAAGCCGCAAAGCGGCAGCAAGCCGGATGCGCCTTCGGCCACCAACGCTATCATAGACTGGTATGTCCGCTCCAACGATAGCGGCGGGGGATTGGATCATTTGCATTACCGTGGCGTGGGTTTTGTTGCGATTTATGAATCCCGCAACGAATCGCGATTTGTCATCCGCAATGCTCGCATGGAACTCACCGACAGCAGTGGTCGATTGCAGGATCCGCTGGGCGGGGCGTCGATCACGGGATCATTTCTTGCCTTGCGCGATGACAGCCAGGTGACGACCGCTTTGAACGTTCTACACGATGAAATGGCGGTGGCGTCTCCAGCAATGCCGATGCAGACAGGCGCTCACGATGGCCCGCCGCCTCGTGTTCCGGTCGGCCCGTAATTTCGCACCAAAGCGAGGCTCGCAACGTAAGCAGATCCGATCCACATTCCGAAGGTATTCACAAAATCCACCATCGTTGCACCCATCAGATTGGAATCAAATAACGCTGCCGGGTTCGTGCCCTCGTGAAACGTCGTTGAGAAGATCAAGCCCGCGAAAAAGACAGGCAGCGGAACCGCGAGCAGGCCCCATGTCAGTCGCGCAAGGACGTGAACGACAAGATGAATAAACGCAGTCCCGGAGATTTTTGCGAGAAGAGTGATGTTATGCTCAAGACGCTATATTCCAATGCGAATCGACCGTTGCGATGATAGCCGCCCGGCCTGCATCTTCAAGACGAAGCTGCGGAAACAGGCGTCGGGATTCTTGGCTTGAAATAAAGGCAGACAGAGCTAGCGAGGTATGCCGCCAGGATGAAGTAACTCAGGGCGTTGGTTCCGATCCACATTCCGAGATATTCACAAAACCCGCCAATCGTTGCGCCGACAAGGTTCGCGCCAAAGCAGAGCGATGGATTGGCTGCCCGTCTGAAAGTGGTCGAAAAGATCAACCCCGCGAAGAAGATCGGCAAAGGGACAACCAGCAGCGCCCAGGCCAATCGACCAGCCATTGGCAAGCCCAAAATCAAGCTTCGTGGCATGAAAGCGAGCAATATCACCGCGCCGAACACGGGTAGATAAGCCCAGCCGGTGAGTTCACGGTGCATTCTCATGGCGAGCGCATTGGCAAGCAGCACCATTAAAAGAGTTCCGCTGATGACGATCAGGCTGACAACCCAGGTCGTTCCAAAATAAAGTGAGCAATCGCCGATGCCTTTGGTTTGTAACAGCAGAAATCCGATGCCCAGAAAGAAGAAGTGACCATCCTCTGCATCGACCCGAATGGTTTGCCTCAGTGCGATCACCGTGCCCGCGGAAATGACGATCAAAGCGCCGATGACCAGGCAATAGTCCATCGGAACCGCCGGCTTTTGCAAATACAAATACGGCCAATTATCCGTGGCGACGGCACGCGAGGCTTGCAGCATCGGAGCAGGATCAAGTCGCTGATACATCTGTTGAGCAGAAGGGATTGCATCGGTTGAAAATCTGGGAACCAGAAGAACGTATTGCTTTTGGAATTGATAAATCACCGGCACGACACCGGTGGCCTGGTTCAGCATCTTCGCGAGCTTTTCCGCGACCCAGGTTTCGGGCACGGAGAATGATACCGACAAAATCCCATCATCCTTCAACAATGAGAATGCCTGGCGGAAACACTCGACGGTGTAAATGTATCCATCCAGCCGAAGATTGCTGCCATAGCTGAACAGGTTTTGTGAATCGAGGAATCCAAAGATCACCGCATCATATTTGGCTGAAGCTCGTTGAAGGTATGCGCGGGCATCTTCGATATGAATATGAACGCGCGGGTCCTGATAGATGTCAGATGGACTGAATCGATGAGAAATCCGAACGATGGCCGGGTCTATTTCGACGGCATCGACAGAAGTCGCGCCTGCGAGCAGTGCCGCTTCGACATCAAGCCCGCCGCCCGCGCCGAGCACCAATACATCCTTTGCATCGGATTTCACACGATAGGGCAAGGGATATTGAACGGTGTTGTAGCGGTTCATCACTGCAGGCGGTGAACCATCGGTATATCGAGCGGGATTCAGCGTGGTGTGGGCTTGATAAATATCCTGATTCACCCGCACGACGTAAGGCAGCGGATCCATCTTTGTGCGGTGACCAGCCTCCGGTTCAAAGACCTGCCTGCCCCATGGGTCGTGAACCGTGAGATAATGGTAAGGCGACCAGACGGCGCCCGGATTGGCGCTCAAAATCAAGAGCAGTACCACGGCACCGCCAAGCCCGGCATTCAGCGGCAGTAAACCACGCGGCATCACCATGCAGTAAATTGCTACAACCACCGCGAATCCAACCAGAGGCGAGAAGAATCGAATTGAGAATAATCCAAAGACAACCGTGCCAACCAGGCTGCCGGCCAGATCCCATGCATATGCGCGCAGGGGAAGAAGCTGGGAGAAGAGCCGGCCGATCTGTTCGCCAATCGGCACAAACATAAGCGTGTTGAGCAGGAAAATGATGATGAGGGCGGCATAGCCGTACAGATGCGCGCTGTCTTTGAAGAATCGCGCTTCGCCGGAGCTGCCTGATATCGCTTCGCCGCTATAGATCAGTACGAAACCCACCAGTGCCAGCATGAACACCGGAAATAGTCTGCCGAGATCCCACTTGCGATTGCTGAGCATGGCGCCCACGCCCAGGCCGAGGAATGAACTGATGAGCATCAGGTTGGCGTAGTAAGCGATCAGTCGAACTCGCGCGGGAACCCAGCGGATGACCATCAATTCAAGGAATAGCGCGGTAAACGACAACGCAAACAGCCGCACGTGCGCGAACTTGAGCAGCGGTGTATTGAACGCCGGAGTATCGAATGAATCAGCCATCAAACCCCAATACAGGAATAGAGTAACCCTTTGGCGTGGGTGCGGCTGGAGGTGTGGCGGCAAGCGGCACTTCCGGCAGGATTCGAACCACCGCAATCTCGTCACATTGATCCCGCTTGGGACAATGCACGCACTCACCCCAGACCTTGAGCGGCAAACTTTCTTTTTGGACCACCTCAAAGCCGAGTTTTTCGAAAAATCGTTGCTCGTAAGTCAGCGCCATGATCTTGCGAATCTGCAGGCGCCGGGCTTCATCCACGCACCATTCAACCAGACTTCGACCAATTCCCCGTCCGAGGTGCTCCTTCGCCACCGCCAGCGCGCGAACCTCACACAAATCAGCCCAGATGATCGACAGCGCGACGCAACCGACCACCTGGCTGTCAATTTCGTACACTGCGTAGTCGCGCAAGTCCTCATACAACTGGGCATAGCTCTTGAAGAGCATTTTGCCCAGTTCGGCGTGGCTGTTGATGATGCCTTGAATCACAGGCACATCGTGAATGGTCGCGGAACGAATCATTGTTGTTTGTTGCTGGTCATTGGTTACTGGTTACTTGTTACTTGGAGTCCCTTGTAGGATTGCAGTCGGCGCCGAGTAACCAGTAACAAGTAACCAGCAACCAGTGACACTTCTCATTTACATTCAAACACGAACTCGATCTCAACTGCGGCATCGAGCGGCAAGGTATTGACGCCTACCGCGGCACGCACATGTTTGCCCGCATCTGCGAACAATTCCAACAAAAACTCGCTTGCGCCGTTGGCAACCTGCGGTTGTTGGGTGAAAGTGGCGTCGGAATTGACGAATGCGCCGACGCGCACGACCCCGCTGATCTGATCGATCTCGCCGGGCAGAGTGTTGATAGCCGCCAGCGCGTTAATGACACACTGCTTGGCTGCTCCCTTGGCCTGCTCGATCGAACATCGCGAAGGCACTTGACCGGTTGCCAGAAGCTTGCCGTCCTTCATCGGCAATTGGCCGGAGACGAAAATCAGATTGCCGCTGCGACGAGCGGGAACATAAGCCCCAAAAGGGCCCGACACCGCGGGCAGTTCTATCTTCAATACGTTCAATTTCTCAAGCACGTTCATAGTAGGTGCCTTTGATCCGGCAGCTCTTCGACCAGCCCATCGAGCGGCAAGCGGATCGATTGCCACATGACCCAGCATTCAATCCCAAATGGCACGAAACCAATCAGCCCGGGCAGGGGCATTTCGAAATATCGGTAATGCTCGAACGGTCCCAGGAAAGGCAGATGATACACCCATTTGCTCAGCGCCCAAAAATTCCAGAATTCCCAAAGGAACCCGCACATCAAACCCCCCGCAAAGCACGCCAGCGTGCGGCCATACCAGCCCTGGCTCCAGTCGCGCCACATGCTCGGACGGCCTAACAGATAATTGAACGGATCGAGCAGGAAAACCAAGCTTGTCCAGAGTGTCAGATTCGTGACCGGATTATGATAAAACATCGGCCAAAGCAGCATCGCCAGTCCGGAGATGAACGAAATCCACAGCACCACCGGCGGCATGCGCCAGCTTCGAGCTCTGGCCCAGTCGAACAAACCGAAATTCATCAAAAGCTGCCCGCTCATGAGCATGCCCGGAACAATCGACGCAAAGGCAATAAAGTATCCGATGACCCGGTCGATCAGATTCGGCGGCATGCCGATGTAGTCCCACGCGAGGATCGAATAGAAGTTAAACGTGTCAAACACGCACCAGATGAAAACCGAGGCCAGGCTGATCATCGCGAAATGATGAGGCCGTTTGCGAACCGGGCTGCCGGTGGATTGCAGGTAAAGCGCACCGTCTAGAAATATGATGTAGCCGAACCAAGCGAACGGCGTCATGTTGGCGGCGATGAACCGCGCGAGCTGGCCAAAATTTCCCGCTGGTTCGGGAAGTGCCATGAGCTGCTGATCGCTCTTGATTGGCCCACGATGGGTCAGCACGACATCGCTGAACAGCAGCACTTCGCAGGCAATGATGATGGCAAAGCCAATCCACAGCGTGATGGGTGCGCGCCGGCGACTCATTCAGGATTCGGCGGTGGATCGGAACTGGGCACGGTCGCTGCGGGTTCGGCAGATTCTTCCGAAAGATGCAGCGATGCCTGTGCGTATTGCTTGCGATGTTCCGGCGGGGCGGTTTCGACTTCGATATCGCCTTCGGCGGTCGATTGAGTTGCCAGGATTTTCTTCTGACGAATGAGTTCCAGAATCGCCAGAAACACGCCGATCATTTCGCTGCGACTCTTACGGCCGACCATCAGCGTTGAAAGCGTCAACTTCCCTTCGCGATGCAATCGATCTTCAATATCGGCGGCATGCAGGTCGATCGGCGTGTCGTCGTAGGTGACCTCGTGCATGAGGTTGCGAACGCCGACTTCGCTCATCAATCGGCCAAATGCTTCAAGCAAGTCCCAGACCTGCACTTCTTCCAGATCAAGAGGCGGCGGCTCATCGTCGCCTTCATGGAATTTCGCCGGGATGCGCGCATATCGCTGCTGATGCTGCTTTTGCTGATGGTCGAGGAGCATGGCCGAATCGCGAAATCGCTTGTATTCGAGAAGTTGCTGAACCAGTTCATATCGCGGATCGGCGAGTTCCGCAGCCGCAGACTTTTGGCCATCCATCGTCGGAGGCGGTTTAGGCAGCAGCATGGCACTTTTGATTTCCATCAAGGTCGCCGCCATGATCAGAAAATCACCCGCCAAGTTAATGTCCAAACCATGCTCTTTGGCCATTTCTTTGAGCATGGTGACGTACTGCATGTATGATTCGGTGATCCGCGTGATGGGGATGTCGTAGATGTCCAGTTCATCCCGCTTGATGAGGTACAGCAGAAGGTCCAGCGGGCCGTTATAGACATCGAGTTCAACACGGTATTCCAAAGCACCATCCTTGGTCTGAGGCAGCTTGATTTTAGTGTCAGGCGTTTGATAATCCAGCACAGAAAAGTGGTGAAGTGGTGATTTTGCGATGTGGTGATTTGAAATATCGCAATATCGCCAAGTCTCCACATCGCCAGATTGTTCCTCATGGATGAATCGATTCGGAATTTCGCGAAACAGGTTATCCAGGCCGAAGCGCAGGCGGTGCGCGCGATGGAACATGCCATCGCCGAACCCTTTGAACAGGCGGTGAAACTGATCCTCAATTGCCCCGCCAGCGTGCTCACCAGCGGCATGGGAAAGGCCGGGCATGTTGCCCGAAAATTGTCCGCCACCCTTGCCAGCACAGGCACGCCAAGCCACTTCCTTTCGCCTGCCGATGCAGTTCATGGCGATCTCGGGTCGGTCCGAAAGGGCGATGTGGTTCTGTTTCTCTCCGCATCCGGCGAGAGCGATGAAATGCTCCGGCTGCTCAGCTTGATCAAGAAACTCGATCATCCGGTCATTGCGATTACTTCTAGCAAAAACACAGGTTTGGGAAGATTTTCCGACATCGTTCTGGAAATCGGAAAAATCGACGAAGCCTGCCCGCTTGGCCTGGCTCCAAGCAGCACCACGACGGCCATGCTTGCGCTGGGCGATGCTTTGGCCCTGACGGTGATGAAGGTTCGGAATTTCACCTCCGAGAATTTTGCGGTCTTTCACCCCGCCGGTCAGCTTGGACGCAAGCTGATCAAAGTTGGGGAAGCGATGACCTTCCGATTGAACGATAATTTGCCCGTTGCCTCCGATGGTCTCACTGTGGGTCAGGTGCTGCACGAAGTGAGCGCGATCAAGCGCCGAAGCGGCGCGGTGATTCTGATCGATCAAAGCGGACGAGTGAGCGGGATTTTTTCGGATGGTGATCTTCGACGTTTGGTGACCGATGATGATGGCTCGGCCTTGAAGCGCAAGGTGAAAGACGTCATGACCAAAAATCCCAAGCGCATCAGCGCCGATCGACTCGCTTCCGAAGCGATGGCGGTCATGCGGCAACACCGCATCGACGAACTGCCCGTGGTCAACGATGATGGCAAGCCGGTTGGCTTGATCGATGTGCAGGACCTTGTTGTTCTGAAGATGCTCGATGTCGAGCCCGAACCCTGATAATCGCGAAACACGATGCGCACGCTCTGGTTGATGTTCCTGACCGTTGTGGTTGTGGCCATTCTGGCCGGGGTATATGTCTGGATACAGCCGGCTCCCGTCGCGCTTCAGAACAGTGTTGTTGCTCCCACCACGCAGCTTGCGGTTCGTCCGGTCCCATCGACCAATCCAACGGAAACACAATCGGTCTTGCAAGGGGGGCAGGACGTCTGGGTCAAGGTGTACGATGAAAAGTCCGATCGGCTGGCGTGGCAGTTTCGATTTGCCCAGCACGAGCCGCAGCCGGATGGATCGATCAATCTCACTCGCCCGCAAGCAGAATTTTTCATGCAAAACGGTCAGGTTGTTGCGATTGAGGGATCGCGCGGCCACGTGATCGTTCCCGCTGAAGCCACAAAAGACCCCGGACAAAAAGGGCCGACACCCATTCCCAGCCGCGGCGAACTGTTTGATGTGGTGATTACCATGTACCCCTCCGCGACTGAGCGCGAGCATCCGTCGCTTGTCTGCAAGGTCAACAATGTTTCCTTCGACAACGACACGCTGCGGCTGGCGACGGAAAGTTTCACCGAAGCTGACGGCACGGTGGTGGCTGCTGACCAGGTGCCGGTGCAAATGCGCGGCGACTGCGATCTCGACGGCAAGGGATTGACCATTCGCTGGAACGAGCGTGACCGCCGTCTTCAGATGCTTCAGATCGATCATGGCGAGAAGTTGACGTTTAACCCGAACCACAATCCGATGACCGCAGCCGGCACACCTTCGACGCAGCCGCAATTGCAAGCTGCCGCGCCGGCAAGGCGAGGCGGTGCGATCGCAGTGGCTGCCGGACGATCCGGCGGCAACAAACCTGCGACTTCTCCGGCCACGCGCGAGCATCTTGCGCCGCCGATCTATCATGCGATGTTTGATGGTGGGGTGAAGTTGAGCCAGGCCGGTGAGCCGCTGGCAACCGGAGAAACGCTCGCAGTCGATTTCGTCACCGAAAGCGGCGCATCGCCGACCACCAAACCCTCGCAAGCCGGTGCGGGAAATTCCCGCACGTCGCCGGCGACGCGCCCGGCCGCAAGAGTTGCCGCATCGCCGACGACCAAGCCCCTCAATCAAAACGACCCTTACACCGTGCAATGGCCGGGCAAACTCGTCATCGTGCCGATTGAAAATGAAACCGCCAAATTGCAGCCCGGGCAGTTCAGCGTTGAAATGACTTCGAAAATCGATCCGGTCGTCTTGACGCCGTCCGGCAGCGAAATTCGTTGTGATTCGTTCAGCTACAACGGCGTGGATGACAGCCTGATCGTCAAGAGTTCGTCGCGCGTTCCATTGATTACCGTCAAGGATACCAAGGGCGGTACATTTGCCACGCCGTTGCTCACGTTCAACGGCACCGAGCAGCGCGCGGTCTTCAAAGGTCCGAGCAGCGCTGAAATTCCGATGGCCAACGAATCGTCGAAACAAATTGAAACGCTCAAGGCTCAATGGGCCGATTCGTGCATCATGACGCTGGTTGGGCCTTCGCACGACAAGCTGACGATCCGTCGAGCCGACATGTCCGGCGACGTAAAGATCGATCATCCAGGTTTGAAACTGGCGTCGCAGACGCTCAGTGCCGACTTTGCTCCGCCGACCAATCCGAACGACAAGAATTCGGTCCCGCCATTGAAGCAGGTCGATGCGCGCGGTGACGTGGATTGCAGTATTGTGCAGGACCCGCAGAAGTCGCAGCGCATTACCGCACAGTCGCTGAGGCTGGTGACGGAAATGGGCGCTGACGGAAAGCTCGCCCCACGTTCGATTGTGGCGGATGGACAGGTGCATAGCTTTGATCCGGCTGGTGAACAGGAGCTGCGCGCCGGTCATCTTGAAGCGATGGTTGCCCAGGGCCCGACGACCCAGCCCAGCGATGTGCGACTGCAAAGCCTGATCGCGCAGCGCGACGTGGTTTTCAAGTTCGCCAAAGCATCGGGCACCGCCAGCCAGCTTGAAGTGAACGGCGATCCGCAGGATCAGAATTCCGATCTGAAATTGACCGGCCAGCCCGCAAGCGTCGTGATGGAGCAAGGCACGCTCAAAGGTTCGATCATCAATGTTCATATGAAGAGCCAGACGATGGAGGTCATCGGACCTGGCAGCCTGTTGGGCGCGCAGCCGCCGACCAAGGGTGAAGCCGCCAAGCCCTTCGATGTGAGCTGGACCCGTGGACTCTCGTTTGACGTCGCGGGCAATCTGGGGCAAGCCAGCGGCCAGGTCTCTGTCAAAACCGTCGGGCCCGATCACTCTCAAGTCACGGCGGGCGGTGAAAAGCTCGTCATGGAACTGATGGAGGCTGCCGAATCGACCACCAAGCCCTCGACTCGAGCAGCCACCTCCGCGCCGGCGGGGTTTGAAGCAATGGCTCATAAAACACTCAAGACCCTCATCTTCGACGGCAATTCACAGGTTGAAGTGGTCGCGCTCGGCCCCGATCAAACTCCCTCGCGGCGAACCAACCTGTTTGCCCCCATGGTGAGATTCGAAGTCGACAACAACAACCTTATCGTTCCCAGTGCCGGGCAGATGCTCTTTGAAGATTTGCGGCCTCCCGCTCCTCCGGCCGCGCAAGGAGAACAGCCATCCCTTGGCGAACTCAACGGGCCCACCGCATTTGCGTGGAGCCACCAGCTTGAGTTCAACTCTGCCACCCATCGCGCTGAAATGCTCGGCGATGTGCGGATCGTTCACGACAATCCTGCCAAGGATGCCGCCCAGCGATTCGAAATGCAGGCGCAGCGCGTGATCGCGGAGTTCGCGGGAGTCTCTCCGACATCGCAGCCCGCAGATGCGGGTACATCAGGAGAATCGTTGAAGCGTCTCACGGCCGACGGCAATGTCACGTTCACCTCCGATCGAATCCAATTCTCCGCTGCGCAGCTCGACATGGATTCGGCCAACGATCTGCTCACCGCCAGCGGCGCCGATGGCGTGCCGGTTCAGATTTACGATGCCAACAGCACCGGCACGGTCCAGCGCGCATCGTGGAACACGCGCACGAGACAAATCGTCGATGTGGAAAACCTCCAGGCCCGGATCAGGCGCTAATGGCCGAAGGAAGCGGGTCAACCAGGGATGAATCGGCCTCGATTTCGTCCATCTGCCGGGCTTGCTGTCGCTGATCGCGTTCTTTCCGCCACTCCAGAAATTCCCCCATGATCTGTTCGAACTCGTCTGCCGACTGCATCACGCGCATCTTTTCGCGAAGCCGCTTGCACGGATGCATGCTCTTGGCGTACCAACTGATTCGCTTGCGAAGTTCCAGCAATGCGATGCGCTCGTTTCGATAGCGCATCAGGTTCCAAAAATGATCGCGAATGAGTTGGCACTTCTCTTCCAATGTTGGCGGCGGGGGGATGATGCCTGTCGTCAGATAGCTATGCGTATCGCGAAAAATCCATGGCATGGACAGCGCCCCCCGGGCGATCATGACGCCGGCGCATTTCGTGTAATCGATCATGCGCTTGGCATCCTGGGGCCTGCGGACGTCTCCGTTTCCGATGACCGGAATCTTTTTGATGGCTGCGACCACGGACGCGATGCCATCGAGTCTCGCTTCACCGGAAAATCGCATTTCCGTCGTTCGGCCATGAATCGTGATGAGCGCAATGCCCGCATTTTCAAGCCGGGCCGCGAGTTGCGGCGCGACGATGCAGGTGTCATCCCAACCCAGGCGCAGCTTGGCGGTCAAGGGAACCTGCCGCAGCACCTTGACGATCTTTTCGACCATTCGCATGGTGTTGTCGGGATCGCAAAGCAGCTTGCTGCCACCGTTTTTCTTGGTGACCTTGTCCACTGGGCAACCCATGTTGATGTCGATCACGTCGGCTCCGCGATCCTCCGCCCAGCGGGCGGCGTCGCAAAGCAGGTCGGCATCGGCACCGTAAAGCTGCATGCAAAGGGGCTTATCCTCCGGGCTGGTCATCGCCAGGATCATCGAGTGGTAATTCTCGCGCAGAACCCCCTGAGGGCAGAGCAGGTCCGTGCACGCCATCCCCACGCCGCCACAGGATCGGGCAACCAGTCGAAATGAGAGGTCGCAATATCCCGCAATGGGAGCCAGCAGCAGGTTGGTCGCGAGTTTGACGTTTCCGATGGTCAGCATGGTCGGTCATCATGATACTCGCTCGTAAGGTTCGAAGGCCACACATCTTGCGAACGTTTTTTCGGAAAATGGGTTCGTTTCGCGATTTTCATTGAGCGCGGACATTTACGGACATTTTGCGACATCGCTTTGATATATAGCCCCGGGCATGCCCGGGGCTAAGTGAGGAATATTGGCGATTCCTCTTGGCCATGGGTTCGTTTCGTATATTTTTGCACGAGTTTGAATTTCGGTCCCACGGCAGCACCGTGGGCGTTAATTCGGTTCTTTAGTCTCCTCCCATACTTACTGGGCCTGTTGCGCAAGAAATATTCGTATCGCGCAATTCGAGTTGGATTACTGGAGCGCAGTCGCGTAAGTTCATGATGAGGCGCTTCCGAAAACCTGTTGAAAACCCGTCGCGAGCGGCGGGGCTAAAAATTCGGATGGGGGGTTATTACAGACTCCGGGCACATTCATAATGGCTTGCTGTTGCGCTGCTTTGTAACTTGGTATTCTGGTGAGCAACTCGGCAGGAGAAGTCTAGATGATTCCATTACTGGTGATTGGCGGGATTGTCCTGATCCTCATTCTTTGGGTGATCGGCGCGTACAACGGGATGGTGTCGCTGCGCGAACAAGTACGGGCGGCATGGGCGCAGATCGATGTGGTGCTCAAGCGCCGGCACGACCTGATTCCCAATCTGGTTGAAACAGTCAAGGGATACGCCGCCCACGAAAAGGAGACGTTGGAACGCGTAATAGCAGCGCGGAATCAGGCGGTCAGTGCAACCTCGCCGCAGCAGGCGGCGGCGGCGGAGGGGGCGCTCTCCGGTGCCCTGCGCCAGGTTTTTGCGCTGGCGGAGGCGTATCCGGACCTCAAGGCCAATACAAACTTCCTGCAATTGCAGGGAGAACTGGCTTCGACCGAAAACCAGATCAGCGGGTTCAGGCAGCACTACAACACGCTGGTGCAGAGCTTCAATACCGCGGTTTTGAGCTTTCCCAACAATCTGATGGCCGGGATGTTCGGTTTCACTCCTCAGCCGTTCTTTGAGATTCAGGATGCGGCTCAGCGCGAGGCACCGGCTGTGAAGTTTTGACAAGGGGACAAGGGGGACAAGGAGATGGGGGGACAAGGGGACCGATCCTCGACACACTGCTGGAAATCTCTCGAAGATTCCGATACAAGATCGAGCCACGGACATTCCAGAAAGGCCAAGGATGGCAAGGTATTTCGTTGTCTTCATGTTGTTTCTCGCATTGGCGGGTTGCCAGCCAAATAACGAAATGGTGCAGGAGCTTCCTCCGCCCAATTTCAGCGGGCCGACCATGGACCCGTTGATGGCGGTGAACCCCGCGCCAGCCAGGCCGGTGCTGCCAACTCCTAATCCGCAATTGCGCAAAGGGATCGGTGGCGACGCGGCGTGGGCGATTTCGGTTCCGCCGCGCCCATGGAAATGGATTGTTATTCATCACAGCGCCACCGCGTTTGGAGCGGCCGCTCGATTTGATCGCGATCATCGCGCAAAAGGGTGGGATGAACTCGGTTATCACTTCGTGATCGGCAACGGCACGGAAAGCGGCAACGGCCAGGTCGAAGTGGGTTCTCGCTGGCCAAAGCAGAAGTACGGAGCCCACGCCAAGACCCCGGATGAGCAATTCAATAACTATGGCATTGGCATTTGCCTGGTTGGAAATTTCGATATCGAAAGGCCGACGCCTCAGCAGATGCAGTCGCTGGCGCGTCTGACCGCCTACATGATGCGAACCTACAACATCCCCGCGAGCCATGTCATCGGGCATCGCGATACCAAGCAGACCGATTGCCCGGGCCATAATCTGGATGTGGCAGTGGTTCGGCAGATGGCGACCAGGATGCTCGCCGACGCCGGGGAAACCCTTCCTGATGGCGCGCAAACGGCATCTGTCGAATTGCAACCCTTCGAAATGCAGCCGGGTGGACCGGACTAAGTTTTGCCCGCAATTGAGAAAGTATCCCGTTAGATTTTTAGCACGCTCTCGGGGGGGAATGGCGAGTTGTGTTGCATCAAATCTGCTAAGCCGCCAGCACGCGATTGACCATCGCCAGGTTTTCGTCAACCTCCTGGATGGACTTCATGCCGATGACGATCGCATCAATCGATGAGGTGGACATCGCCAGGCGCATCGAAGCCTCGCGTTCGGCGGGTTCCTTGAAAAGCCCGTTTCCGATGATCTTCATGCCGATCACGCCATGCCCTGCATCGTGCATGAGCTTGACCTGATCGAGAATGGGTTGCACCGCGTTGGTATATTGGTCGCCCCATTCACTGGCATTGCCGTCCATATATTTTCCCTGTGGATTGATGCGAACGAGATTGACATCCACCCAATCCGACTTGGACGCGAGCTTAAGCGCGGGATAGCTGTGGCAGGAGACGCCCTTGGCGCGAATCCATTGTTTGGACTTGGCCTGGTCGTAGGCATCCATCATGACTTTGTGCTGGTCGGTCCAATTGGCATCGGTCCGGCAATGGATCAGCAGGCTGTCGATGTAATCGGAGTTAAAGTTCTTGCGGTGGCTGTCAATGACGGAGGTGATATTTTGTCCAGCCCTGGGCCAGATCTTCGACTGGATGAATAGTTTCTCGCGTGGCAGGCCTTTAATGGCTTCGCCCATCGTGCCGAAGGTTTGATATTGCTCGGCACAATCGAAATAGGTTACGCCCTGGTCGTAAGCATGGCGAATGACCTTGATGAAGTAATCCTTGCCCCCAGCGAGTTGGTCGACACCGTTGTTGGCGCCGGTGCCAAACCCAACCCGGCTGAGCTTGATACCGGTTTTGTTCAGAACAACCTGATCGGTGGCCGTTCGCTTGACCGGCTGCCCTTTAACGACCGGCAGAGCAAACGGCGTAAGGATCGCCGCCCCGGTCAGGACTGCTGAAGACTGGATAAACCGACGCCGGCTGGGTTTGGGATCGTTCATGGGGATTCATTTTCTAACACGATCCATTCAAACTACAACCCTATTTCCGGCTGTTCCGGGCGGGGAATCGAGGATAAACTGTTGAGGGTGGAATCAATGGTCTTCAAACGAATATTGAGTTTGTTCGCATTGGTCGTGGTTCTTCCCTGCGTGCTTCGCGCGGATACCGTCGTTTTGAAAAACGGCACGAGCGTCGAAGGCGCGGTAATTAAGTTCGGCACGGAATATCGCGTGAAGCTCGCCGACGGGACGACCAGGATCATTCCCGAGAAAGATGTAGCTACGGTAGGCAAAAGCGGGGCGACTGCCGCTGGTCCATCGGGTTCCGCCAGCTTCAATTCCACCCGCGCAAGAGCCGAAGCGGTCGATGCGCCGGTGCTGGCTGTCACCATCTGGGAAAAGTTCATCGAAGCCAATTCCAGTTCGGCTGATCTTCCCGCAGCTAAAACAGAACTTGCCAAATGGCAAAGGCTCCAGAACGACCACGCCGAGCGCATCAACGGCAAATGGGTGGGCGGAGACGATCGCAAGAAATTGATGGCCGAGGTGAATCGCCTCTGCGCTGAGGCGCGCGGGCAGTTGGAAAGTCAGACGCTTCAAGCCATCGAGAAATACGAAAAGGCACTCAAGCTCTATCCAAATTGCTTCGAAGCGAACTTCGCATTGGGGTATTACTACCTTCGCAAGGGTGTGGTCGGCACGACCGGCCGCGGAAGCCCGGCCGATCTGGATCGTGCAATTCGCTCGCTCGAGGTGGCAGTAAAGTTGCGTCCCAATTCTCCATCGGCCTTGAGCAACCTCGCGATTGGATACAACTTCCGCCAGCGCTATGAAGATGCCGTGATGAACGCATACAAGGCCGCGAAGATTCACGACAACAAACCAATTGTCGAGAACTTGGTGAACTGCCTGGTTCACTCGCCACCGGGTTTCAAGGCCAACAATTCCAAGATTCAGCCGGTGATGGCGGAAACCGCAATCCTCGCGCAGAAGTACGGCATCAACACCAACGGCACCGGCGGATTCCATTACATTCCGCCCGAAGCGCCAACCGCCGACAGCGATGAAGGCGTTCGCGATCAGGCGCCACCGGGCATCGTCGGCAACGGCAGCGGATTCCTAGTTTCGGCCGATGGATACATCATCACCAACCGCCATGTCGTCGGCGATAAAAACCGAATCTTCCGAGTAAGGTTCGACGATGGCACGGAAAAGCCCGCCGAGGTGATCGCCATCGATGCGAAATATGATGTTGCGCTCATCAAGGTCAAAGCGGATAAGCCGCTGCCGTTTTTGAAGCTTGCTGAAACAGACCTGCCAAATCCCGGCGCACAGTGCATGGTGCTCGGATATCCGATCGCTTCTTTGCTCGATTTCAAGATGCAAGTGGCCAACGGGCAGATCAGCTCAACCGATGATGCGGATGAGTATCAGGTCACGCTGTCCGCCAACACGACGCACGGCAACAGCGGCGGTCCGATCGTCGACCGCGACGGCAACGTCATCGGCATCCTCAGTGCTGCCACCGTGTTTGAAAACGCGACTTACCTCAAAGCCATCTCGGCCGGGCAGATTCGCGGATTCCTTCAGCGCATCAAGGACAAACAACCCCCCGCGATTCAATCCGCCAAACCAGTGGGCACCGCATTCAATGGCGAGCAGCTCGCGAGTGACACGCGCAAGGCCACGCTCATGGTTTTAATTATTCGAGGGGATGGAAAGGAATCGGCCGCCGACTAGCGCGTTTTCCCACGCATCGTTGAAGCTGTTATATTCACGCTGTGAGCAAAGACCGTCCCAACACCACGCCGAGAATCACCAATCGGCGAGCGATGCACGATTACTTCATCAGTGCCAAGATCGAGTGCGGCATCGTGCTGGTTGGCACCGAAGTAAAATCCCTTCGTCAGGGCAGGGGAAATCTGTCCGATTCATACGCCCGCATTGAGCATGGGCGATTGGTGTTGCACGGTTGTCATATCGACCCGTATGACAAAGCCTCCGCACAGGCGAATCATATACCGCTTCGCGAGCGGGCCCTGCTTGTGCATCATCGCGAAATCCGGAAGCTGGAAAGCGAACTCAAACAGCGCGGCACGACTTTAATTCCGCTGGCGATATACTTCTCCAAGGGAATGGCCAAACTGGAATTGGGCGTCGCGCATGGCAAGCAGCAACACGACAAGCGCGATACCATTCGCAAACGAGAACAGGACCGCGAAATGCGACGCATCATGAGCAAAAAAGGATAAGGATGAACGGGGTTGGCAGGCAGCGGGCAGCCGGCAGCGGGCAGTATTCATTTGCCCCTTGCCCCATGCCCCTCGACCCTTGCCCCTTTCCGCCTCAGGTTTAGTTATGAGTGAAACGCCCAATGAAACCACAACGTCTCGCCAGGACTTCATCCGCGAGATGATTGTCGAGGATCTCCGCAAGGGGAATAACGAAAGCCGGATCGTCACGCGCTTTCCGCCGGAGCCCAACGGCTATCTCCACATCGGCCATGCCAAGAGCATCTGCCTCAACTTCGGCATCGCCCAGGAGTTTGGCGGGCGGTGTCATCTGCGCATGGACGACACCAACCCCGTCAAGGAAGAAGTCGAATACATCGAATCGATCAAGTACGACGTGAAATGGCTGGGCTTCGACTGGGGCCAGCACATGTACTACGCGTCCGACTATTTCGACCAGATCCTCGAATGGGCCATCCTTCTCATCAAAGCCGGCAAGGCGTATGTCGATGACTCAACCCCCGAAGAAGTCTCGCGCTCGCGCGGCGGGCTTACCCAGGGCGGCAGCGAAAGTCCGTATCGCAATCGGCCGGTTGAAGAAAATCTCGATCTGTTCAATCGCATGATCAAGGGAGAATTTCCCGATGGCTCGCGCGTGCTGCGTGCCAAGATCGACATGGCATCGCCGAATTTCAATCTGCGCGATCCGGTGATGTATCGCATCTTGCATGCCACCCATCCGCACGCCGGCGACAAGTGGTGCGTCTACCCCATGTACGACTGGGCGCATGGCGAGTGCGACTGGATCGAAGGCATCACCCATTCAATCTGCACGCTCGAATTTGAAAACCATCGCCCGCTGTACGACTGGTTCGTTGACACGCTTCGCAGCCTTGGCGCGGTTCCCAAAGGCTCGGCCAATGGCGGTCAGCCGGTCACGTATCGGCCTTATCAAACCGAATTTGCCCGGCTCAACCTCACCTACACCGTGCTGAGCAAGCGCAAGCTGCTCGAACTGGTGAAGGGCGGCCACGTATCCGGCTGGGATGACCCCCGCATGCCGACCATCTCCGGCTTTCGTCGTCGCGGCTACACGCCCGAAGCCATTCGCGCTTTCGCCAGCGCAGTCGGCGTCACCAAGTTTGACAGCGTGATCGATGTTCAGCGCCTGGAAAATGCCCTGCGCGATGATCTGAACAAACGCGCTCCGCGCCGAATGGCTGTGCTCAATCCGTTGAAGCTCATCATCGACAACTACCCAGCCGAGCGCGTCGAAGCGCTCGATGCGGTCAACAATCCCGAAGACCCCGCTGCCGGCACGCGCAAGGTGCCGTTTTCCAAAGTGCTTTATGTCGAGCAGGACGATTTCAAGGAAACACCGCCTCCCAAGTTTTTCCGTCTGACGGTGGGGCAGGAAGTGCGTCTTCGCTGGGCGTACTTCGTCAAATGCACCGGCTTTGCCAAGGACGAACAGGGCAACATCACCGAAATCCACTGCACCTACGATCCGCAAACCAAAGGCGGCGATGCCCCCGATGGCCGCAAGGTCAAGGGCACGATCCACTGGGTCAGTGCCGACCACGCTCTCGATGCGCCGGTGCGCCTGTACGATCACCTGTTCCAGACTGAAAAGCCCGAGGATGTGCCCGAAGGCAAGAGCTATCTGCAAAATCTCAATCCCAAATCGCTGGTCACGCTCGAGCATTGCAAGCTGGAACCCAGCCTGAAAGAAGCCCGGCCCGACGAGAAGTTCCAATTCGAACGGCACGGCTACTTTGTGGTGGACACCGTCGATTCCAAACCAGATGCGCCGGTGTTCAATCGCTCGGTCTCTCTTCGCGATTCCTGGGGGAAGGAACAGAAGAAGAAATAGCCTGCAGACAGAGCCACGAAGGCACGAAGTGAACGAAGAAAGCACGAAGGCAGGATTTTAACCACGGATAAACACATTAACATGTCCCAACGTTAATGGTTTTGGGCATTTGACACTCGCTTTCCCCTCCAGTATCGTTTTTAAGCTGAAAACGAACATTTGGAGGTTCGACATGCCGAATCAGGAATATGAAACGTTAAAGCGGTTGGTTGCCGAAGCCGACGAGGACATTCAAAAAGCTGCCGGTGGTAACAAGGCGGCGGGTACCCGCGTCCGTAAGAAGATGCAGGAAATCAAGGCTGCTGCGCAGGAAGTGCGTAAAAAGATCCTCGAAGGTCGCGACGGCGAAGCTGAAGGTCAGACACCACCGGCTGCCTAAGACCTCAATTCTGTTAAAAAATCAGGCTTTCATAGCCCCCGGTGCCATCACCGGGGGCATCCAAAATGCCTCCTCAATTCCTTTTCGATCTTTCGAGCATCGATCTGAACGGGGTCGAATCCGACTTGGAGGAAATCCGCAGGGCCAATCCCCAGCGCGGGGATATGGAGCAATTGGATGCCATCATCTGGACCGATTCTTCCAAGGGCCGAATCCTGGGCTATAAGGATGTTAAGGCCAGTGAATTCTGGGTACCGGGGCATATTCCCGGCCGACCGCTTCTGCCGGGCGTGCTGATGATCGAGGCCGGCGCCCAGCTCGCCAGCTTCTACACCCGCAAGTTCGTGGGCTGGAAGGGTTTCATCGGCTTCGGAGGCGTCGAAAACTGCAAGTTCCGCATGCAGGTCGCGCCCGGCCAGCGAATGTACGTTCTGGGCCAAAAGGTCTGGGAACGTCATCACCGCATTTTTTGCCACATCCAGGGCGTCGTCAGCGGCGCGGTCGCCTTCGAGTGCTCGATCGTCGGCACGGAAATGTAACCCATTTTGGATTTTGGATTGCAGATTTTGGATTTAAGTTGCTCGCGATGATGGCAATTCCAAAATCCGAAATCTAAAATCCAAAACCTGATGTCCTTTTCCCTCCTTCTGCCATTACGTGATATCCCAATGGCGTTTCTGGATGTCGAAACGACCGGCGCCAGTCTCGAATTCGGCCATCGCGTGATCGAAATCGGCGTTGCCCGCGTGGAAAACGGGCAGATCGTTGCCCAATATGAACAACTGATCGATCCGCGTCGTCCCATCAGTCCGGGAGTAACCGTTCTCACCGGCATATCCCAGCCAATGGTCGCCGGCCAACCCACGTTTGCCGAACAACTGCCGCGACTCATGCAAATCCTGTCGGGCGCGATCGTGCTGGGCCACAACGTCCGGTTCGATCTGTCCTTCATCGAGGGAGAATTCCGGCGGGCCGGTCGCGATATCGTCGCGGAACTGTGCAACTGCCAGGTCATGGATACCGTCCGAATCGCTCGCAAACGCTTTGGACGCGGCGGCAATGGGCTTCAGTCCCTGGCTCCAAGGCTTGGATATGTTCCGCCTGTAGCCCATCGAGCACTCCCCGATGCCATCACCACCTATCACGTTTTCAAAGCCCTGCTCGAACCCGTGGGCGGATGGAACCTTTCCCTTTGCGATGCCATCATCCACCAGGGCGGCCCCATGGGGCTGATATCCGCCAATCCTAAAAAGAACCCCTTGCCGCTTGAGCTTGAGGAAGCCCTGGAGCAGCGCTGCAGCGTGATGATGGAATACGTCGATGCCTCGGACAATCGCACCGAACGCGTCGTTCAACCAATGGAGATTCGCCGGCTTAAAGGGGAACTCGTGCTTATCGCCCATTGCCGGCTGCGCAATGAGCGACGTCATTTCAAAATCGAACGAATCGCCAGCCTGAAACGCATGGCTGAAGTCGAGACTTCCCAGCCGGTTGCTTCACTGTTTACACCTCAGGCCTGAGATTTGCGCGGCAATCGCATCAGGCAGAGCAACCCCGCGCCGATTGAGACCAGCGAAGTCGGTTCCGGCGCCCCGACGAAGGAAATATCCGGCAACGGGCCGGTGATCGCCAGCAAATCATCCCCAACCAAGTCAAACGAGCTGATGTCCGCCGGGTCGGCATAAGCGGTCAGCGTGGCACTGATGGTCAGCGTATCACCCGCGGGAATGGCGGCGCCCAGCAGCAGGTTATCGACGGACAACGCGCGGAACGTGCCGGTCCCGAAATTATCGACGATGAGCCCCGCGCCAGAGCCGCCGACCGTGACGACGTTGTAATCGCCGGCGTTGTTGTTGGCGAAATTGCGCGAGATGGCGAGCACCATTTGCGGCAGATCGACGCCGCCGAAGAACGGGCTGGCCCCGTTGGGGCTGGAAATGCGTACACGCAGCGCCGCCACGTCGGCGCTGCCGACCAGGTTGACATTGCCGCCCATCGTCAGCCACGCGCCATAGTGTGCTCCTGCCGCAGTGCCGGCCGCGTCCGTGAACGTCGCGACCTCGCTGTCAATCAGATATGACGCACTGCCCGAGCCGGGCGCTGAATCGCTGATCGAGTAGCGAAATGCGCCTGGTTCAGCGGTGGCGGCAGCGGAGCCGAAGTTGCCGTTGCCGTTGGATCCGCCCACCTGAAAGAATTGTCCGGAGAGTCCGAACAAATAGCTGGCAATATTGTTGCCCACGACCGGGCTGGCGGTCTGATACGCGCCCAGCGTTCCCCCGCCCGGGCTGGACAGGATGTCGGTATTGCCGGTGAAATTATTGGCGATGTAAGTTGGCGCGCCGTTGTTTTGCGGGTTGCCGTACGACGCCACGCCGAATGAAATCGCGCCGTTTCCACCGGAAAAAAGTGGAATCGCCCGTGAAATCGTTGAAAGTGATAAAACGGAAAGGAACGCCGCCCAACAGCCCAAGCCGGTGCGTTGACTACGCATTGTCGTCCTCCGCGAATTGCCTTGTCGTTCAAGCCCGAGAGTAGAGAAATGAAGTTTCCCCGGGCCCTCACCAGGAAACCGAAAACATCAGACCGTACGCCTCCGTTGAATTCAAGAAAAATCCGCTTGATTTTGCGTAAAGATTTCGCTTGGGATGCTTGAGGTTATTTCATATGGATAAGGCTTCATGTGTAGGTTTTGCAAGGTTCCGCACGAAAGAGCACAATGATGATCTATCGCACCTGCGTTTATGGAATTCCCCACGGCGGCGCCGTGGGCGTTCAAATGCGCATAGCGTCTCCTATAATTCCTGATCGTGTTGCGCGTTTCGCGATCAATAGGCGCAACGGCGAGGTTTCACTCGCTTTTCGATATCCGATACAGCGCTGGCGGTTCGTCCGAACTGAAAACCAGCGTGCCATCCGACGCCTCGGCCAAATCCACCGGCCGGGCGAAGCGCCGCTGCGGGCCCTGACAATCGACGATGGTCATCGAGCCATACGGTTTGCCGGTCACCTGATCGAACATCAGACGCTGCACGACCGCGCCGACCGGGTGAGTCGAATTCCACGATCCATGTGAGCAGAAAAAGACATCGCCCTTGTGGCCGGGGAAGTAATCGCTGTTGATGAACGACCAGCCGAGCACCGCCCAGTGTGCATGCACCAGCCACTCGGGCGCGATCGTCTTGTCGGCCAGGTCGACGATATCCGGCCGCTTGGAAAACTCCGGCCGGGGCACGCCGTTGCCCATGATGAACGGATGACCATAAAAACCGTCCTGCACGTATTTGTTGAATTCCTCGTTGGGGTTTACGTCAGTGATGGGTTGCTTCCGGCCGGTTTGCTCGCCGAAATCCTTGCCGAAATTGTCCGATCCGTGATCGAATCCGTAGATGTCGGTTGTGCCCGGGCGAATTCGCAGTTTTTCCGTATTGCGAACTCCCGATACGAACACGCGCTGGTTTTTTCCATCCAGATCAAACGCATAAATCTTTTTGCGAGGCGTATCGATCTCCTCGGTCATGTTGGTTGGGTCGGAGCAGGTGATGTATATCGTGTTGTCGGTGACGAGAAGCCCCTCGTAGGGATGTCCGCCGCCGGTGGGAAGGGTCCGGGCCGGGATGATGACTTCGACATCATCGGCCACGCCGTCGCCGTTGGTATCGCGGGCGCGGGAGACCGAGCCTTCCAGCGCCTGCGAGAAGTAAAGCCACCCATCATGCACATCCATCCCCTGCACCGAACGTTTGTCTTTGACGAAGGTGGTGATCGTCTTGTACATCCCGGTGGCATCGGGATTGCGCAGGGCATAGATCGCGCCGTCCGTGCGGTCGTTGTTGGCGATGTAAAGCGTCTTGCCGTCCTGAGAGAACTGAATGAACCGAATGGCCTTGACCACATCCCGTGGTGTATTGGGCGGCAACGCGCGAGTCACCCGATAACCGGGCCGAACCTTGAACGCCGGCACGTCCGGGCCGAGGTCGGATTTGATTCCATCCGGTAGCTGAGCGAGAGCGGCTTTTGCGAGGAGGAGAATACCACTGAGGGCTAAAACGGCTGACCATTGCCGAGTGAATGGGTTCATGATGTAAGAATTACCAGATGAGGCGAACGATGTCACCTAGGCGAAGCGGAATTGAAAACTGTGACATGGACGTCTCGTCCATGCATGGTGCGTTGAGCACGGGCGAGACGCCCGTGACACGATGAGCCAGAAGCTTTCTCACGCGGCGAGCGCGCGATTGATCATGGCGATGCCCTCATCAACTTCCTGCGTGTTCTTAAAGCCAATGACGACCGCGTCGATGTTGGGATTCGACATGGCAAACTTCACGGATTTTTCGCGTTCGGCGGGGTCGGTGAACAGGCCGTTGCCGAAGATCTTCATGCCGATGACCCCGCGTCCTTTTTCGTGCATGGATTTGATTTCCACCAGGACGGGTTCGATGGGATTGGTTTCGGAGGCGGTGTAACCGCGGCCGCCGGCGCCGTCCACGTATTTGCCTTGCGGATTGACGCGTACGAGATGAACCTGGCACCAGTCGGTCTTGTTGGCATCCTGAAGCGCGGGCAGGTTGTGGCAGGAGACGCCTCGCGCGCGAATCCATTTCTTTTCCTGGGCGACAAGGAAATTGTCCATCATCTTCTTCCAGGGGTCCAGATTGATCCAGCCGGGATTGATCTGGCTGTGAATCAGCATGCTGTCGAAATAATCGGTGTTGATCTTCTTGCGTTCGGCATCGATGGCGGCGAGCAGGTCAACCGGCTGGCCGGAGATTTTGGATTGAATGTACAACTTCTCGCGCGGCATGCCCTTGATCGCCCCCGCCAGCCAGGGCGAGGTTTCATAGCGGTCGCAGGTGTCGAAATAGGTGATGCCTTGATCGTAGCCATGGCGAATGATCTTGTTGAAGTTGTCCCGCCCGGCGCCGGTCAAAATCCGGCCATTGTCCAGCCCGGTCCCCATGCCCAATCGGCTGAGCTTGATGCCCGTATTGCCGAGAGTCACCTGATCGATGGCTGTCTTCTTAACCGCCTGCCCCGAAGCGACCAATGGCCCAACCATGGCCACGCCGGCAAGAGCGGCGGAAGTCTGCAAAAACTGACGACGGGTGAATTTGGAGTGAGTCATGTATCACCTTTCGGTTGTGGGGTTATAACCGCTAAAATCATAGTCTCTATTCAAAAAAATCGCCAAATCTTCCGAGTAATCGATCGAAGGTATTGCTTCACCCTACATGCGGTATTACCATTCTATTCAGATGACCACTATTACTATTACGTGCAAGATACCGCGTCAGTTGGATGCTCGCCTGGAAGCGGCCGCCAAGGAGCAGCGCGTTTCCAAATCGCAAATTGTGCGGCAGGCCATTCAAGACCGCCTGAAGCGCAACGGGGCTAGTAAACGCCTGCATGCGTTCGATCTTGTCAAACATCTCAGTGGTTCAGTCCGGGGACGGAAAGACCTTTCGACCCATTCCAAGTATTTGGAGGGCTTTGGTGCCTGATGAGATCATCATCGTGGACACCGGGCCCCTGATTGCGTTTCTGGTCGAGCAGGATCAGCATCATGATTGGGCCGTCGAACAGTTCAAATCCCTTCCCGCGCCTTTTTTCACATGCGAAGCTGTTTTAGCTGAGACTTTTCACATTGTTCAACGCTGGACAAATGGATCTCGCAGGGCTCTCGATCTGCTCGATAGCGATGCGCTCTTGGTTGGGATCGATATCATGGAGCAGCGTAAACCGATCAGACAGTTGATGCTGAAATACCGCAACGTGCCCATGTCATTGGCGGATGCGTGTTTGGTTCGCCTCAGCGAAATTCATCGCGGCTCATCGGTGTTCACATTGGATAGCGACTTTGCCATATACCGCCGAAACGGTCGCGAGCAAATTAACGTTATCAGTCCCAGGTGAACAACGTCTGTCGGGAATTTGCGAAGGCTGCAGGAAGGCGGCCTTGTCATGCGAGAAATACAAGAAAGCGCAGATCGAGTATTAAAATGGCATTACACATTACTTATTTTTCTCTGGGTTGTCGCGGTTATTGGAGGCATTGCTTTTGGGTTTTCGATGATGCGCGGGATGGAAAATCTTAGAGCTCTGATTTCGCCCTATTTATTTTGCTATTTGGCTGCAACTGTCGCGCTTACGCCAATTCTAATTATTGCCGGACGTCGACACGCGACTGAAGATGTTCGCAAGGCGATTTGGTTTAGTCCTTATCTGTTGATCGGTGGGTTGTCGATTTTGACGGCCTGTGTGATTTGCTCTGGAGCAATTAACGGAATTTTCGATGGGGACAAACCTTGGAAATATGGCTTTCGGTTGTTTGTTGTTGGAGTTGTTTCCATCGTTCGATGGTGCTGGATCAATAGAAGGGAAGCCGGGAACAATAAAAAAGACCAGAACAGGGATTTTGGTAGCTAGGGGGTTGCCTGACGGCGGTTGATCGAAGTCGAAGTGTATCTGCCGAAACTAGAATCAGTGTCGCAGCCCATGCAACTTCCAAGCGGTCTGGCGCATATTCAACAATACTTGACAGCAACCGTATATCGTCTTACCTATCACCGCCTTGTCGTGATACGCAAGAGGGAATTGACGTGATCAGCGTTTCGAAACTTTCCAAGGTTTACGGCCAAACCCTGGCTGTGGACAATATCAGTTTTGAGGTCTCCAAGGGGCAGATCGTCGGATTTCTCGGGCCCAACGGCGCGGGCAAATCCACAACTCTCCGCATGTTGACCTGCTATCTGCCGCCCACCAGCGGCGGGGCGACCGTCAACGGTTTCGATATCTTCCATCAATCCGAACAGGTTCGCGAAAATCTCGGCTATCTGCCGGAAAGCGTGCCTCTATATACCGAAATGCGGGTCGAGGAATATCTCGATTTCCGAGGCCGGCTCCGCAAGATGGATCGGGAACTTCGCCGCAAGCGAATTGATTACGTGCTCGGCCGCTGCTGGCTGACCGGAGTTCGACATAAGGTGATCGGCCACCTGTCAAAGGGATATCGCCAGCGCGTTGGCTTGGCGGATTCGTTATTGCATAATCCGCCGGTGCTCATCATGGACGAGCCGACCGTTGGCCTCGATCCCACGCAGATTCGCGAAACACGCAAATTGATAAAAGATCTGGGCGGCGACCATACCGTCATCCTTTCGACTCACATTTTGCCTGAAGTTGAGGCGGTGTGTGACCGGGCGATTGTCATTGCCGGCGGAAAGATCGTTGCGCAGGGCTCGCCGGACGAACTTCGCGCCAGCCGCCGAATGCAGGCGCGCGTGCTGGTCGAATGCAAAGGCCCGGCCGGTGAAGTCGAATCAGCCCTATCCCATCTCAGCGGTGTGGGCAAGGTTGAAAAAGTGGATGAACAAGCGGACGGCAAATTCGTGACGTTTGCCGTCAGGCCCAAGGAAGCATACGACGTCCGCGAAGAAGTCGCCCGCACGATCATCCAGCGCGGCTGGCCGCTTCGGGAAATTCGATTGGAACATGCGACGCTTGAAGAATTCTTCGTTCAAGTGACCGCACAGCAGGCAGAAGGAAAGATTTAACCACACAGATCACGGAGAACACAGAGCAGAATTCAAAAGAATGTTTTTCTCTGTCTCCTCCGTGTTCTCTGTGGCTAAAAGAGCTGAAGAATTATGAACAGAGCGTTAACCATCGCTCAACGTGAGTTGGGCAGCTACTTTTTTTCACCCATCGCTTATGTGGCGATGTTTGTGTTCCTGCTCGCCAGCGGGTGGTTGTTCTGGGGCGATTTCCAGCCCGGTCAACCTGCTGCCATGCGAACCATCTTTGAATGGATGGTCTGGCTGCTGGTGATCATCGCGCCGCTGCTCTGCATGGGATTGCTCGCGCAGGAATGGGCCAGCGGCACGATCGAAACCATGATGACGGCCCCGGTGAATGAAAGCGATATTGTCGTCGGCAAGTTTCTCGGTTCATTCGCCTTTTTTGCGGTGATGCTTGCTCCGACGCTTTTCTACGTGGTTTTGCTGCGGATTTTCGGTCGCCCGGACTTGGGGCCGATCATCAGCGGATATCTGGGGATATTGCTGGTCGGTGCGCTGTTTAATGCGGTCGGATTGTTCTGTTCATCCCTGACGCGCAGCCAGGTTGTCGCAGCCGTTTCCACGGCCGCGATCTTATTTTTCGTGACCATTGTCCCCTGGTGGGCTGCCAGCAGCCCGGCGCTTTCGTCGTTTTCGCGCATGCTGACCAACCAGGGGGTCTTCAGCCGTTATGTTGATTTCAGCAAGGGCGTGGTCGCGACCGGCAACATGGTCTTTTTCCTGGCGGCGACCAGCACGTTTCTATTTCTGACCGTCAAAGTCCTCGAATCCAGGCGGTGGAAATGAGCAACATACCCCAAAACTTCACCCCCGAATCCCAAAAGGAACGTTGGGTCAAATATGGCGCCAACGTCGCATTGGCGAGCATTCTCGTCATCGTGCTGGCGATTGCAGTCACCTATCTCGCGCAGCGGTTTGATCATCGCATGGATACGACCGCCGCCGGCTTATATAGCCTCAAGCCGCAGACGGTGAACCTGATTAAGGACAACACGCAGAAGATCAAACTGATCAGTCTCTATTCTGCCAAGGATCAGCGACAAAAGGACAACCCGTTTGCCGGCCCCGTGCGCGATCTGCTTGAGGAATATTCCCGCAAGGGCAAGAACATCGAGTTTGAAGCGATCGATCCGGTCACTCAATCGACCGACGCGATCGTGAAGGAGGCTGTCGAAAAATACGGCGGGGCGGTCAAGCAGTATCGCGACTATCTCGAAGAATATAAAAAGACCCACGAAACGCTGAACGAACTCGTCGGCAAGCAGGCGGCAGCGCTGGCGAATGTCCAGGAAGACAAGCTCGGCGAAGACCAGCGCGGGCAGATGCTCGCGGCCGTCGTCACCACCGTGCGCGACCGCATCCCGCAATCGCTGACCCCGTTGAAGGAACGCGTCGATCGTGCGGCCAAGTCCAAATTCCCGGACTATCGCGCCATCACCGATGCCATCAAGGACAATCTCGAACAGCTTCAGCAGCAGGAAACCAGCCTGATCAAGTTTGCATTGCAGGAAAAGGATGATGCCCAGGTTCCCGCCGCGATCAAGGAATATCTGGCGGCCGCCCCCGAAGGCAGCGAAGCAATCCGAAAACTGGCTGAAGAAACATCTAAAAAGATCGATGCTCTTGGCGAATTAAAAGTCAGCGATCTTCAGCAGGCTGTCAAAGGGCAGGACCTGATTCTCGTGCTGGGCGACAAGGATTGGCGGGTCATCGGTTTCGATCAGGTCTGGCAGACCGATCGCCGCGACCTGCAGAATTACATGGACAGCCAGCAGGAGATCAAACCCCGCTTTGCCGGTGAGCAGGCGGTGACGACTGCGATTCTGGCGCTGTCGAGCGATAACAAGCAAAAGGTGGTATTTGTCCGTCCCGGCGGAGGTCCTTTGGCGCAGCCCGGCATGCCGCCATTCCAGCGCGGCGGGCCTTTGAGTGATGTCGCCGATCGATTGCGCGATTACAACTATGATGTTCTCGAAAAAGACATCAGCGGCATGTACGAAATGCAGGCGCGCATGCAAGGCCAGCAAGCCGCGCCCGAGCCGACCGAGGATCAGATCAAGGACGCTTGCTGGATTGTGATCGACATGCCCGCAGGTCCACAAGGCGGGCCTTCGCCGGAAATGGCGAAGAAACTGGCGGATCATCTCAAGGCCGGCGGGTCAGCGCTCGTCCTGGCGATGCCCCAATCGGATAATCTCTCCGAAGCCCTCAAAGACTACGGCATCGACATGGTCACCGATGCCACCATCGTTCATGAAATGCCCAAAGGCGACCGCGCCCGCAGCAGCGACTGGTCGCAGGAAGTGCAATCAGCGCCCATCGTCTTTGTTCTCGACAAATATGGCGACCACATGCTCACCAAGCCTTTGGAATCGCTGGATACGATCCTGGCTTATGGCGTGCCCGTTCGAACCACCGCTGTGCCCGGCGTGAAAACGACGTCGCTGCTGCCCATTCCACAAGGTTTGCAGGCGTGGGGCGAACGCGAAACCGATTCGATCAATACCGACAAGCTGAAATTCGATGCCGCCGGCCCCAATGCGGATTTGGGCGCGCCGCTTTTTGCCGGCGCAATTGCCGAAAAGGATAAAACCCGGCTGGTCGTCATTGGCGGATTGCAGAGCTTTACCAACCAGGTCATCAACTGGCCGGACCAGGCGATGCTCAGCCGCGGAATATTTGTCGCGCGGTTCCCCGGCAATGCGGAAATGTTTACCAACTCGGTCTT
This sequence comes from Tepidisphaeraceae bacterium, assembly GCA_035545895.1. GTDB lineage: Bacteria > Planctomycetota > Phycisphaerae > Tepidisphaerales > Tepidisphaeraceae > DASZXJ01. The sequence goes on from DASZXJ010000203.1 coordinate 28,947, forward strand.
CTGGCTCACGCACATGGAGCCGATGATCGCGATTTCCCCCGCAGCCATGCAGGTGAGCCGCATCGCCGCCATTTCCGAACCGGTTCTCAACGGCCTGCGGATCGGCGTGTTGCTGATTCTCCTGCCCGGCACGGTGTTGCTCGCAGGCATTTGGATGTATTTCGCGAGAAGAGATTGAATAGGAAAGTTGCCAGTTGCCAGTGGTCAGTTGCCAGTCAAAAC
>DASZXJ010000204.1:0-17391 GCA_035545895.1 Tepidisphaeraceae bacterium
TTTAGCCCCGCCGCTGGGGGCGGGTTTGGCGCTCTAAAACCCGCCGCAAGCGGCGGGGCTAAAATGAACCCATCTCAAACTGACCCACTACCGGTATCTGGCGGCTCGCTCGCGTCCGGCTAAACTTGTTCAGGAGAATTCCGGATTGAACTCCGGCACGTAATTGAACGCAATGCCCGTCCGACCCGTGTTTCGCGCTTCGTGCATGGCGGCCAGATAGATCGCGTTGCGGCCAAATTTGCTGTTCACCTGGTCCATCGCGCGCGATAAATCCAACCGGTTGCGCTCCTGCGGAAACAGCGGCTCGATCACCTGCCGCTGCTCCGTTAAATTGTAAAACGTGATGGACACTTTCATTGGCGTCCCGCGCGGCAGCGGTTTCCGGTCCCACGCTTGCGTCAGCGACTCAACCATCGTGAGTGTATCCTGCGCCAGCCCCAGCGGCAGATCGCATCGCCAGTCGCCGGAATCACGTCCATATGAAATATGCGCCGCCATGCGAGATGCCCAGTATCCGATACTTCGCAAACGTGCAGCGGCTTTGTGTGTGAGTCGAACCAGCACCGCTTTGGCGCCTTCAATCGTTCGATGTTTTGGCGGCAGCACATGGGAATGTCCGAGCGTTCGACGCTGTGTCGGCTTTTCATATGTTTCGAACCCGCGCAGCCAGTGCCACCAGTTGCTGCCGACCACGCTATGCCAGATTCGCTTCATGTCCGCTTCGGAAAGTTCACAGATTTGCCTGACGGTCGTGATGCCATGACTGAGCAGCCGCTTGTTCATTCGCGAGCCGATACCCGGCAGGTCCATCGGTTTCAGCCGATAGAGCGCGTGAGGTAAATCACTTTCGTTGAGGATGACCAGCCCGTCCGGTTTTTGCATGTCGGTTGCCACTTTCGCCAGCCACCGATTGGGCGCCAGGCCCACCGAACATCGCAAACATTCCCCAACCCGTTTGACGATGGTTCGCTTGACCTTTTTTGCCAGCTCAACGGCGCGCTCGGGCTGGCGTTCGCTCCCCATCAATCGGCAGGAAACTTCATCGATGGAATGAATGCCATCGACGTGCAGGCACGATTCGACTGCTTCGACGACTTGTTTGTGGACTTCGACATATCGCTGGGGCCGAGCGAGGACGATTTGTACATCGGGGCAGAGCAGCCTTGCTTCGCCGATATTGGTGCCGGTCTTAATTCCGAACCGTTTGGCTTCGTAACTGGCTGCGATGGCGGAAGTGGTATTGGTATCCACCGGCGAAACGACGACCGGCCTGCCCCGCAGTTCCGGCCGATCATGCTGCTCCACTGAAGCGAAGTAGCTGTTCAAATCAAAAAACATCCACCGAAGCATGAGCCTTCCCTTTCATGCCGAACCCGAACTTATACCTAACTTTATCGATCGTAACAACACTTTTTTAGCCCGGTCGCTTGCGACCGGTGTTCTGGCGCCGGAGCATCGGTCGCAAGCGACCGGGCTAAAAGGGATTCGGTTGGATGGATTGGCTGCGGCGCAGGCGCAGCGGCTGTTTAATCCTCGGTGAGGAAATTGGGCCGCCAGGGGATGAGTTCGAGCATGGTCTGCAAAAGTAGCCACCACGCGAGCAAGCCAAACAAAGGCCCGGGCATGGGGAATTCGCCGCCAAAGGAAGAATAGAACGGCCGAACATCTGGGACGAGATATGCCCAGTAAATCAACAGGAGGAACAACCCGCCCAGAATTCCATAAAGCCAGGATCTCCAGATCGACATCGCCAAAAGGGAAGGAACAACGATGACGGTGTATTGCACGCCAAACCCGGGGGCCAGCACCAGCATGGTGGAATAAACCAGCGCTGACAATTCATACCCATTCCAGTGGCGCCAGATGCGCGAGGTGATGCCCAAGAGAATTGCGATGACGACGATCGACCAGCGTCCGATCCACAAATAATGCTGGAGAATGACGGTTGCCAGATCGGAATAAGCCAGTTCCTTCTGGGCAGAATGGAGAAAATAAGGAACTCCCCATTCGCTGATGGGGGGAGCATATTTCAAGAGGTTTCGAAGAAGCAGATCAGGGGCTTGAAGGAATATCAGGAAAGGAATGACCCCAAATGCGAGTCCTGCAAGCACTTTAAGAGCGTCCATACGGTTTCGGCAAAGTGAGAATGCAACGGGGATCAAAAGTATGGGTACAAGTTTGACATTGATCGCGGCTGCGATGACGAGTCCGCCCCAGAAAAAGCTCTGGACGCTCCATAGCAGGTGCATCGCGAGCAAAGTGAGAAACGCGTAAACGTTATCGGTGTTGCAATGATAAGCGCCAACCAAAATCGCAACCGGGCTGATCGCCATGCCGATGCAGGCCAGTTTGGTTCGCCGGGCATCGGATCGTTTTTGCCAGATGCTGTACAGCAGGAGAATCGTTCCCGCATCGGCAAGAATGGCGGGCAGTTTCATCACGAAGGCAAATCGCGCCCGTTCACCAAAGTGAGTAGAGAACTGCGCCCACAGCAGCGGCAGGGGCGGGTGATTCATCGTGTCTTCGATCCGGTAAGCCTCGATGAGGCCGTGCTCGGAAATCTGATGGCCAAATCGCTCCCAGGTGGCGGCGTCGTTGCTGCCTTGGGAGACTGCGGAAAGCCCCAGTCGAAGAACCATGCCGACGATCAGGCAGGCCCACAGGACTCCGCGCAAAGATTGCACTTGTCGAGGCATCGGTTGAAGCACGTCGATGACATCGGCGGTTGGCGGGCGAAACATGCATCACCTTTGTTCACATTTCCGCAGGCAATCGAATATCGGGCTTTGATCCGCTATTTTATCGCACCGACAGCAAGGAGTGAGTGAGAATGCCGCAAAGGCGTAAAGTACGGGTTGCAATCGTGGGTATGGGTAATTGCGCCTCGGCACTGGTGCAGGGGGTGCACTTTTACCGCAACGCCAAGGCCAATCAACTGATTCCCGGACTGATGCACCCGCAACTCGGGGGATATCACATTCGCGATATTGAATTCTCGGCTGCGTTTGACGTCAACGAGCAGAAAGTCGGCAAGGACGTCGCCAGCGCGATACTTGCTCCGCCCAACAATACGATCCAGTTTGCCAAGGTTCCGCGCACCGGCATCAAGGTTCAACGCGGGCCGACGATGGATGGAATCGGCAAATACGTCAAGTCAATGATTCCAGAGTCGAAGTCCAGGCCTGTCGATGTGGCGCGCATGCTTCGACAAACCAAAACAGATGTTTTGATTTCATACTTGCCCGTCGGATCACAGCGAGCCACCGAATGGTACATGCGCCAAGCCCTGGAAGCCGGCTGCGGCGTGGTGAACTGCGTGCCCGTGTTTATTGCATCTGAAATAAAATGGAGAAAATTATTTGAACAGCACAGGCTGCCGATCATCGGCGATGATGTTAAATCGCAGCTTGGCGCGACGATCCTTCACCGCACTTTGACGCGTCTTTTCGGCGATCGCGGCGTTCGAATCGATCGAACCTATCAGCTCAATTGTGGCGGCAACACCGATTTCCTCGGCATGCTCGAACGCGAGCGATTGGATTCCAAAAAAATCTCCAAGACCCAGGCCGTCACCAGCCAGCTCGATTTCACCTTGCCCGCCAAACAGGTGCATGTCGGGCCCAGCGACTATATTCCGTGGCTGGACGATCGGAAGATATGCTTTATTCGAATGGAAGGTACGACCTTTGGCAACGTGCCGCTGAAGTGCGAATTGAATCTCGAAGTGTGGGACTCGCCCAATTCCGCGGGCGTGGTGATCGATGCTGTTCGCTGCATCAAGCTGGCGATGGACCGCGGCATCGGCGGAGCGCTTGCCGGACCTTCCAGTTGGCTGATGAAGTCGCCGCCCACCCAGTTTTCGGATGCGCGGGCGAGACAGGAAATGGAATCGTTCATCACATCCAGGGCAAATGCTCGCGGCAGGAATAGTTGATTGATCGTTACTCAATCGAGCAGCAGCAAGCCGGTCAGTGTCAGGATCAACACCAACGCGGTGATCATCGCATATAACCAGTCTTTCTCAATCGCAAACAAGATGATCGAGCTGAAGACCCGAATGATCGGCGTCAACACAAGCAAGTAGATACCGACCTCCACGACTGCTTTGCCGCTTCCCTCGGTGACACCCTGCCAGACCAAGCCCGGGCAATACTCGAACTGGTCGTGCTCCAGTCGTTCCAGCGACGCGGTTCGATGCAGGAAACTGAGCGCGATACCCAGAAGCATGACCGTCACACTGCTCACCACCCCAATCCTCAGCACCCATGCCGAGACATCCTGAATCGTGATCGAGCCCGGTGGAGCACTTGCGGAAGTTTGGGAACTATTTTGGTCCATCCTTAAAAGCCCGATCCAAAGCCGCGCAATACCATCTCCAGTCCGATCGCGCCCAGCGCAATTGCAAATACCTGCCGGATGCGGGCATTGCTCATGCGTTCCATCAACAGCGTTCCAACGAACGCGCCAATAACGACGGCTGTCGCGACGGGCACCACGAGAAACGGCAGGACGAGTCCACGCTGAAGATAAACTCCCGCTGCGGCTGCCGCGGTGACGCCGATCATGAAATTGCTGGTCGCGGTCGAAACCTTGGTCGGCACTTTCATGAAGATCTCATGGGCCAGCACTTTGAGCACTCCCGCGCCGATCCCCAAAAGCCCCGAGACAATTCCCGCGATAAACATCACAACCAGCGCTGCCGGAATGCCGGTCACGTTATACGTGATTTCCTGCTGGAGTCGTTTATCGAAGTACGAGCCGTTCAACTTCAGGCGCGTTGCCAAGCCATCGTTGACCACCCCTTGCGGTAGTTCTTCCCCGAGCCTGGCCAGGATGGGCGCCAGCGAGAGCAGGAGAATCAATCCAAAGAGAATGGAAAGGAAGTCGCCGCTGACGTATTGAGAAAGGACCGCAGCTCCGATCAGCGAACCCGCAGCTGTCGATAGTTCGAGGAACATTGCGATTCGCACGTTGGTGATGCGATCTTTGACATATACCGAGCCCGCGCCGCTGGAGACCGCGATCACCGAAACGATGCTTGCCGCGATGGCTGATTGGATGGGAACACCGAGGAACACGGTCAGCACCGGCACGATGACGATGCCTCCACCGAGTCCGCTGATCGAGCCGACCATGCCGCCCGCGAACGAGGCCGCCGCAACTTTCACCAGCCATGACAGCGATTGCATTTCAGGTGTCATCTCTCTCCATTGCAACGCCCGATCATTTCGACGATATGGAGAATAGTGGTAAAGATGCTTAGGGGAAACATCGCGGAGGAACATAAATGACTGGTCGGCTGGCAATGGCATGGGTGGCGGTATGCGTGCTGGTTTGCGGATGCACGATGGGAAGTTCGAGTGGGGACCCGTCTGCATCGCCGCAACCGGCAGGCAATCCCGTGGTTGCACAGCCAATGGCTGGCCGAAGCGCGCCGACACCCAAACCGCCGCCGACCACCGCGCCGATCAATATTGTCGATCAGGGCGCCGTTGCAGACGGTAAGACCGTCAATACTGCTGCCATTCAAAAAGCCCTGAATATGTGCTCGGCACGAGGCGGCGGGGTGGTCATCGTGCCGGCGGGAAACTTTGTGACCGGGAGCGTCGTCCTTGGGCCGCGCACGACACTTCAGCTTGAAAAAGACTCGATCCTGACCGGCAGTCCGAATATCGAGGATTACCCGGTGATCGATGTCCGCTGGGAGGGTGAATGGCGGCCGGGCCATCGCTCACTGCTGTTCGCCAATCACGTCGAGCGCATTGCAATTGTTGGAGAGGGAAAAATCGTCGGCCCACCCATTGCACTGGCGGGTTTGCGGCCGCGAGCCGGCGGCACCGCACGCGGGCCCAGCATTCTCGAACCCATCGAATGCCGAGATGTACATTTTGAGGGGTTCTCGATTCAGTATCAGCGAATGTGGAACATGCACCTTACCTATTGTCAGGACGTTTTGGTTAAGAACGTCACCATTCGCAGCACGATGACCAACGGCGACGGCATCGACGTTGATTCCTGCAAAAATGTCTGGATCGAAGGCTGCGATATCCAGACCGGCGACGATGCGATCGCGATCAAATCCGGCCGTGATACTGAAGCAGTCAATATCGGACGACCGTCCGAAGATGTGATGATTCGCAACTGCAGGCTCTCCTGCCCAAGCTATGCCTGTGTGGGCATCGGCACGGAAATGTCCGGCGGAGTGAGGAACGTGCGGATTGAAAACTGCCAACTGCGACAATCCAGCAACGCGTTTTACATCAAGGGCAACGTCGGTCGAGGCGGGTTCATCGATAATATCAGTGCCGAGAATATCGATGTCGCCCAGGATGTTCGCACGCTTCTGAATTTCTCTCTGGTGCGAACCGGAATCACCGGCTACGAGCCCGTAAAAGGCTTGGCGGGTATTCCACATGTGACCAACATCAGCCTCAATAACATCAGGACAAAGGCTCCGACGTTTGTGAATGGAACGACAATTTCACCAGAGAAACCGGTGGAGAATGTCACCCTCAGCAATATCACCGGCACAAGCCAGCGAGGCATCAATGTGGCCAACATCAAGAACCTGGTTCTGAAGAATATCGATCTCACTGGTTTTCAAGGCGAGTTTCTTCAGGCCAGAAATGTGACGGGGCCGAATATCGACAAAATTAAATCGCCGCAGGATACGACGGCGAAATGATCAGTGTTGACCGCGGCACCATCGGTGCCAGCCGCTTCGATAGGCACTTTCCACTCCGCTGGCAAACAGTTTGGCGTTCATAAGCGGCGAGGTTCGCATGCTCTGTCGCAAAGAGGATCTGAGGCTGCGCAATCGCGGAAGATCCCCCGCCAATTCAATCGCAATCGATGCAAAACGAGCTGCGTCATCGGTAGCCAATTCGGTCAATCCCAGATTTGATGACTGGCTGAGCCCCGCGCGTGAAACGGCTGTTTTTCCGTAACGACTAACGACCGGCACGCCCATCCACAGGGCATCAAGGCTTGTGGTGTGTCCGCTATATGGAAATGTATCGAGACCAATATCGATGCGATGATATGTCTGAAGATATTTGCCCCTCAATTGTCGATCGACGAATTCGATTCTTGCCGGATCAATGCCAAGCGATGCAATCGTCCGCTGCCGGGCGCTGCCTTGAGGCGCGAGCAAAACCAATTTCGACGCGGGCAATGCGTCGAGGATGGGTTTCCACATCGCAAAGACGATTTCATTTGTCTTGCAGAAATTATTAAGGCAGCCAAATGTGACATGGCCATTCTGATCCGCGGGCAAGTCATTGACCGCGGGCTGGTCCGACTGCGGGTCATAACACCAGAATGTATGAGGCAATCGAATGGATATTTCGGAATAAAACTCATCGTTGAATCCAGGCGGGTCAAGATATGGGTCGGTCAGGCGGTAATCCATCGCGCCAATGCCGGTTGTTCCCGGGTAGGCGAGCCAAGCAATTTGAATTGGTGCCGGCTTGCGTGCGAAAAGCAGGAGCCGGGCTTCGCCCATGTGCATGGTCAGATCGACGAGGATATCGATCTGATCTTTTCGAATGGCGTCGGCAAGGGATGCATCGGAAATGCCGGCGCATTCTCGCCATACATCCGCCTCCTGCTGGAGCCGCCGGGTGGTCAGGTCGGGCTTATCGACATCCGAATAACAGTAAATCTCAAACTGTTCGTGATTGTGGTGAGCGATCAAAGGAACGGTGAACAGGGCCTGGCAATGTTCGCGGAAGTAGGGTGATAGATAGCCGATCTTCAATCGCCGATCGGGGTTGCGATCATTGGCGAAGGGTTGAATCGATCGTTTGAGCGGCTCAGCATGGTCGGCACTCCATAAGATGTGCTCGCGAAGCATCGCCTTCGAATCCAGTTTTGGATCGAAGGACATCGAGTAAAGCAGATTGCTTGCGATTTCGGTCCAGTCGGGCTTCATGGCCAGCCCCTGCCGGTAAGCGGCCAGCGCTTCGGGAACCTGACCAATCGCTTGCAGCGCGTTGCCCAGATAAAGATATGCTTCGTGAAAATTGGGATCGGCCTGAATCGCCTTTCGCGCCGCCTGGATGGCTTGGTCGTGCTTCTCGCATTTATAAAGGGCACGGGCCCGATTACTGTGATTTTTCGGATCCTGCGGATTGAGCATCACCGATTTGGCAAACATGGCCAGCGATTCTTCGAACTGATTCGTTTCAAACAGCGCGATGCCGAGATAATTGTAAGCGGTCCCGAGGTTTGGCTGCGCAACGATCAGTTGCCTTAAATGCAGAATGGCCGAATCGTATTGATGCAAGTCAACCAGCGACTGGCAAAAGTGGAGCCGGGCAAAAGGATCATTCGGCTCGATGGCCAGCGAGCGCCCGAGCAATTCCATGGCGGATTTGGCCTGGCGCGCGTGCAATTCCATGAAGCCAAGCATGTGCAGCGCCTTGGCATGGCGCGGATGCACCGAAATAATTTGACGGCAGATGGACTGCGCCTCCTGGAATCGGCCGGCGGACATGTGCTGGTCAGCCAGTTGAATCGCCTGCAAAATGTGAACCTGCTGCGGTACCGACATGTATGTAAAATCGATCCTCACCGAATTGTAGAGGTCTGTTTCGATTCACACCACCGCCGCCACATCGCGCGATAGGCATTTTCCAGATTCACCGTGAATTCGCTGATATTCATGATCGGTGAGTCCTTCATTTTCTGCCGCAAGGTCTGGCGTAGATTGCGCAGCCGAGGCAGATCATTTGCCAGATCGACCGCAATCTTAACGAATTCCCGCGGACTATTTGCAACCAGCTCGGTCAAGCCGATGTTTGTAGCCTGACTGAATCCCGCGCGCGAAACCACGGTCTTGCCCATCAGGCTTACAACCGGCACGCCCATCCAGATCGAATCCAGGCTGGTCGTGTGGCCGTTATACGGGAACGTATCCAGACCAATATCGATGCGATGATATGTCCTGGTATATTCTCTATGATTCTGACGACTTAGAAATTCAATTCGGGCCGGATCCATGCCGAGCCGTTCGATCACATGTTGCCGCGCGCGACCCTCCGGGGCGTGCAGGATGAACTTCGCGCTGGGAACGGCCTTGAACACCTCGGACCACATTCCGAGCACTAAATCGTTGACCTTATTGAAATTGTTCAGACAGCCAAATGTCACATGGCCGCCGGCGTCGGCGGGCAAGGGGCTAACCGATTCGTCTTCGATGGCTTCGTAGCACCAAAAGCTGTCGGGCAGCCGGATCGATTCTTCTGAATAAAATGCGTCATTCATTCCGGGAGGATCGAGATAAGGATCGGTCAGGCGATAGTCAATTGTTTTCAATCCGGTCGTACCCGGATAGCCTGCAAAGGTCACTTGCACCGGCGCGGGTTTTTGAGCAAATGTGGACAGCCGGCTGTTCGACAGATGCAAGGTTAAATCGACGAGAATGTCGATTTGATCGGCACGGATTTTTTCACTGAGCTGCCCGGTTGTCAGACCATTTGCCTGCGTCCAATGGTCGGCCAGGGTTCGGAACTGGCGAACGATCGGATCTTCACCCGCAAAATCGACATAGCAGTAAATCTCGAAATTCCGCCTGTCATGATGCTTGAAGATCGGAAGCATATTAAAACCAATGACGTGGTCCCTGAGATTGGAGGATACATAGCCAATCTTCAGGCGCTTCTGTGGATTCGGATCGTTTTCGTGTGGAGTAATCGCTTGTCGCAGTGGCGCCGCGAAGGTTTCGTACCATTTTTCGTGTTCGCGATATATCGCCGAAGCGTCAAACTCGGGCAAAAACAGCATGGAATACAAGAGGTTGCGCCAAGGCAATTCCCACCGAGGTTGAAGGGACATCGCCTGGCGAAATGCACTCAATGCGCGGGAATTGTCACTCTGGCCGGACAGCGACTGGCCGAGCAGGAGATAAGCCTGCGCCAAGTTTGGGCGTAACGAATTGGCTCGCCGCGCGGCGCTTTCCGCCCGCTCGTATAACTGGCAGCGCAAGCATGCCCATGCGAGCGTCAGTTGATTGAACAGATCATCCGCGCCCAGTTCGACGGATCGATCAAACGCGTGAATTGCCGGTTCAAGTTCGCCGGACCGATTTAGCGCCAGCCCAAGCCAGGTATATGCCAATGCATAATTCGGGTTCGAAGCGACAACTTTCCTCAGCACCGGCACAGCCTTGGCGTATTGATTCAGGCGAATCATCGCCGATGCTTTGTCCACGCTTGTGCGAGGGGCGTTTGGATCAAGGGCCAGGGCGCGATCGAGTAATTCGATTGCTTCCTGCACTTTATCCTGCTGGAGCGCCAGATAACCAATGACGGAGATGGCTTTGGCATGTTGAGGATCATTGGATAGGACCTGTTCGCATAGCATTTTCGCCTCAGGATGACGGAGATCGTCAGCCAGTTCGGACGCGAAATTCGCCATCTCGTTGAGAAAATCATTTTTGCGCAGTGCGAATGCGCGAGAAGGCTGAGGCTCAGCCGAGTTGCACCACGTTCGCCACATCGCGCGGTAGGCAAGTTCAATGTCGCCAGCCAGTTGCTTTGCATTCATCAGCGGCGATTTCAACATCGTCCGCCGCATGTTCGTTCGGAGTTCTTTCAGTTGCTCCCGATCTTTCGCGAGGGAAATTGCAATCTGCTTGTACTGATTCACATCGCTGGCGGCGAATTTTTGGAGATTCACGTTCGAAAGCACGCTCGCCCCCAGCCGCGAGCAATGAGACGTTCCAGCCAGCGAAATAACCGGTACGCCCATCCAAAGCGCGTTGCACGTGGTGGTGTGTCCATTCACAGGAAAAGGGTCGAGGGCAATATCAACCCGATTGTGAACAAGAAAATAATTCTGTCGCGACTGAAACCCCATCAGTTCGAGTCGCTCGGACTCAATTCCGTGCCTGGCAAATGCTTCACGCATTCGGTCGGCGCCGGCGGGTTCTTCCAATCCCTTTGCCACGATCAGAAGTTTCGATTGAGGAACTTGCGCGAGGATATCCGACCAGCATGCAATTACGCCGGCGTTCAATTTGGCCAGGTTATTGAAGCTGCCGAATGTGATGTATCCATTGACGAGGGCGGGCAGTTCACCAATTTTCATTGTGCCGGCTGGGCGCGCATAACACGCAAAACTTCGCGGTAATCTGACCATGAACTCGCTAAATTGTGAATCATCTTCGCTCGCCGGATCGACGAATCCATCGGATAGCCAGTAATCGATCTTCTCATTGCCTGTTGTGTTGGGATAACCAAGATAAGTTACCTGCACCGGCGCTGGTTTTCGCGCGAAGACGAGCATCCGGTTGCCCGCGGTATGACCGGACAGATCGACCAGAACATCGATCCCGTCATCGCGAATGATTTTTGCGGTCTGTGCATCGGGCAAATCCGCAATATTTCGCCATTGATGCGCAGTTTTTCTTAGCCGAGCAGTGACGCCGTCCGCGCCCCGGGCCATGTCGGCGTAACAGTAAACTTCCACCCGTTCTGCATCATGATGACTGAGCAGCGGCAATAGAAAATGCCCTACGGGGTGGTCTCGCATATCCGCCGACACATAGCCGACCCGCAGTTTCCGGTTCGGATCGCGATCATTGGAATGCGGCTGAATTTCGCCTTGTAGTGGTTGAACGTGCCGCTGATTCCATTGACTGTATTCGCTGAGAATATCCGCCTGGCTCAACGTCGGATCGAAATGAAGCGTCGCCAGCAGATTGCTTTCCGTGCGGATTGCTCGCGGATCGATTTTCAAAGCGTCGCGATAAGTTTCAATGGCCTGCTTAATCCTGCCGCTTTCGCGGAGCACATTGCCCAGGTTGTTTCGCGGCAAAACGGAAGCAGGATCAAGTGCGATTGATCGTTCAAACGCGGCAATCGCGCGGTCGTAAAGCCCCTGCCCGCGCAGCGCGTTTCCCAGGGTGTTGAAGGCATTGATCGATTTTGGATCGAGTCTGGTCGCAATTTCACACTCATCGATGGCTGCCCTGATTTGTCCTGCATCCATCAGCGCGACAGCAAGATTTGCGTGCACATGGGCAGCGCCGGGACGGACGGCAATTGATCGCCGATAGATCTCGACCGCTTGCCGCGCCTGCCCGGCAAGGCGAAGCGCTCGTGCGAGATTATTCAGCGCGCTCGCGGAATTCGGGCTGAAATCCACCGCTTTTTGAAATGCTTCCAACGCCTCTTTGGGATGGCCCCCCTGATGCAGGGCAATACCAAGTTGTGAAAATGCATCGGAAAAATCAGGCTTGGATTGAATCGCCGCGCGATACGAGGAGATCGCCTCCTGCAACCGACCCGCGCGCAGATGGTCGTTGCCTTGCTCGAGTAATCGTCGATGTTTATCCATGGCACCATCGTTGCCAGGCCGAGCGGTAAAACGATTCCATGTTTCGAGCAAACGCGGTTGCATCCATCAAAGGCGACGCCTGCATGGTCTGGCGCAGCTTGGCGCGAATCAATTTCAATTTCGGGACATCCCGAGCCAGTTGAACGGCTGTATCGATCATTTGCCGCTTATCGCCGGCGACCAGTTCCTGCAACCCGAGATTCGTATTAATGCTCAGGCCTCCGCGTCCGACCGGAGTGCGGCCCGCAAAAGTGACAACCGGCACACCCATCCATGCGGCATCCAGCGTGGTTGTGTGTCCATTATATGGAAAAGTGTCCAAGCCGATGTCGATGCGGTGATAACAGGCCAAATACTCTTTCCGCGATTGGTGATCGAGAAAGGTAATGCGTGAAGTTTCAATCCCCAGGGCGTTGATCACCCGGGTTCTGCAATTTCCAGCAGGTGCAAGCATGAGCAGTCGCGAGGTGGGCAATCTGCCGAATATTTCAGACCAGATGTTCAGAACAGCATCGCTTACCTTGCGATAATTGTTCAACGATCCGAAGGTGATATAGCCGTTTGCGTCCGCCGGCAAATCATTGACTGCCAGTTCGCTGGTCAACGGATCGTAACACCAGAATGTGTGTGATAGCCGGACGGATTGCTCGCAATAGAATTCATCGTTCGTTCCCGGCGGATCAAGCCGCGGATCGGTGATTCGATAGTCCATCGTGGCAAGCCCCGTTGTCCCGGGGTACGCCAGCCACGCCACCTGAATCGGCGCTGGTTTTCGCGCAAAGAGTAGCGGCCTGCCGCCGCCCATGTGCATCGTCAAATCCACCAGAATATCGATCTGATCGGTCTTGATTTGCCTGGCCAACTGTTCATCCGGCCAGCGACTCGAATCCTGCCATACATCCACAAGCCCCTGCAATCGGCTTGTCAACGCGTCTGGCTTGATCACGTCGCTATAGCAATAAACCTTAAATTGCTCTTTGTCGCGTGCGGTAAACAATGGAATGGTGAAAAACGATTGACAGTGATCGCTGAAATAGGGTGAGACATATCCGATTTTCAGTTGTCGCGCGGGGCTTGGATCATTGGCGTGGGGTTCAATCGCGTTCTTAAATTGTGCCGCACGAAGTTGATACCATTCGGCATGGAATTGCTGGATGCTTTTCAGGTCCGATTTTGGGTGAAAATAGAGTCCATAGCAAAGATTGCTGTGAGGGACCGGCCAGTCGGGCGCCAATTGAATGGCCTGACGATATGCGGCAAACGCCTCGTCCAATCGCGCAAGCTCACCCAATGCGTTGGCGAGCATGTTATATGCCCCGGCGGCGTGAGGGTTATATGTGATGGCCTGCTGCGCAAACCTCGCGGATTCTTCCGGACGCCCCAGAATCGCGAGGGTCATTGCAAAATTGGCGAAAAATGCCGCATTGGCGGGTTGTAGTTCGACCGCTCGTTTGAAACACTCGGCGGCATCGGCGAATTGCGAAACCTCATGCAGCGACAAACCAAGATTGTTATAGGCCTCCGCATAATCGGGTCGCAGCGCGATTGCCGAACGCCCGGCGGCGATGGCTTCATCGTATCGTTTGGCATGATGAAGCGCCGCCGCCAGGTTATTCAGGGATGATGCATTATCGGGATTAGCGCGAACCACTTCGCTGAACGCGTCGATGGCCTGGTCGATTCTTCCTGTCTGCATGAGGATCGCGCCCAAATACCCCTGGATGGTGGCATCAGGAAATTGCGCGAGAGCTTCCCGGCAAATGGTTTCCGCCTGTGCCAAATCGCCGGCGCGATATTGCTCGTCGATCTTTTTCAGCAATTGCGGCAGAGAGGTTGGATTGATCGATGATCTGCTCATCCGTCAGCTTGCGCTCCATTGTCGGTACATCGTTCGATACGAGGCCTCCATCTTACGCGCAGACGTTTCATTGGAAACGACCGCATCTTTCGGTCGTACGATCTGGAAATGGACATTTCCCAGATGGTGAGGGAACTCGGTTGTTTGGGAATTCAGACGAATTGCGATTTGAAATTCCGCAATGGCCTGATCGAATGGTTGCGCTGCGCACAGAGCGTTGGCTGGCTCAAAATTGCGGCGTTGTTCGGCTTGGGACATGCAATCAGTTTAACGGCTCGGACGGGGGGATTCATCCAAAACGTTTGACGATGATCGTGTCATTTTGTCCGCCAAATCCGAAGCTGTTGCTCATGGCGACGTCCACCTTGGCGGGCCTGGCTTTGTTGGGGACGTAGTCCAGATCGCATTCCGGATCGGGATTTTCCAGATTCATGGTCGGCGGGAGAATCTGGTCGCGAATCGCCAGCACGCAGGTGATCAATTCCACCGCGCCGGCTGCGGCAATCAGGTGGCCCATCATGCTTTTTATGCTGCTGACGGGGACGTTTTTCGAATGGTCGCCGAAGACTTTTTTGATGGCCCCGGTCTCATTGCCGTCATTTTCGCGAGTGCCGGTCCCATGTGCATTGATGTAATGGATGTTGTTTGGAGTCAGCTTTGCGTCGGCCAATGCTTCCTGCATCGCGACGATCGCGCCCAGCCCATCGGGGTGCTGATCGGTAATGCGGAACGCGTCGGCCGTCGAACCATAACCAACCACTTCGGCAATAACCGGCGCCTTGCGGGCCTGTGCGTGCTCGAGCGTTTCGAGAATAATCATGCCCGCGCCTTCGCCCAGGACAAATCCCTTGCGGCAATTATCGAAAGGTCTGGATGCACGAGGGGGATCGTCATTTGCATCGGACAGGGCGGTCAGCCGGTTGAAACCGGTCACGCCGAACGGGTGAATCATCGAATGCGCTCCGCCGCCGATCATGACATCCGCGTCGCCGCGACGGAGGATTTCGGTTGCTTCGCCGATGGCCTGAGTGGAAGCGGCGCAGGCGGTCAGGCAATTCATGGCCGGTCCGCGCGCGCCGGTCATTTTTGCGATATGCGCCAGCGGCATATTCGGTTCCTGCTCGATTTCGCGCATGATGTTCATCAGCTCGCGCGCCAGGACGGTCCATTTCGCGGTGTCACAGGCGTTCTGCTCGGGTTTCCACGTGGAAAGCGATGCCGTCGTATACGCGTCCATGTCCAGCGCACTTTCGCCGCTGCCGAAATACAGGCCCACGCGATCCAGATCGAGCTTGGTCTTATCCAGGCCAGCGGCCTGCCACGCCTGCGCACAGGCAGCGACCGCAAATTGCGTGTTGCGGCCAGCGCCTAAGTGTTCCTGCGCATCAGCGACGTGCTCGCGCAAATCGAAGTTTTTAACTTCAGCACTGATGCGCGTAGGAAAGGTGCTGGCGTCGAAAAGAGTGGTCCTGGCGATGCCCGAATCACCAGCCAGCAGGCGCTTCCATACGCTTTCAATGGAATGCCCAAGCGGCGTGATCCAACCGATGCCAGTGATGACGACTCTGTGCATGGCTCTAAACTTTCTTAAACACCAGCGCCGCGTTCTGCCCGCCGACACTGAAGACCGTGCTGATCGCGACCTTCGGGTTCAATTCGCGCGTCTGCGTGCTGACATTCAACTTGCGACCGTCAATGAAATTCCTGCTGTTGATTGCGCCGGGGACTTTTCCGCTATGCAGGGACAACACCGCTGCCGCAGCGTCCACGCCCACGCCAGCCCCGATATTTCCAACCTGCGCCTTGATCGGAGACATCGCGACGCGTTCGGTTTCGTTGCCCAGCGCCTTGCTCAAGCCGTTCAGTTCGGACTGATCGGCACTTTTCACGCCCAGCCCGTGAGGCACGACCAGATCGACATCCTTGGCGGAAAGTTTTGCGTCCTTGAGCGCGTTTTCGACGGCCTTGCCGTAGCTGTGCCCAGCCGGGTCGGGCTCGGTGATGCTGTAGGTGTCCTGGCTTGCGGCAAAGCCTGCCAGCTCGGCGTAGATCCGCGCGCCGCGTTTCATCGCGTGGTCGTAACTTTCGAGAATGAACAGTCCGCCGCCTTCACCGACAATCGTGCCCTGCGCGGATTCATCGAACGGCCGGACCGCGCCGCTGGGTTTGTCATTGGCCGATTCGTTTAACCGTTTCAAAAGTGATTGCCGCACCAACGCCAGCGGGTTCAATCGCGATTCCGCGCCGCCGCAGATCGCCAGTTCCGCCTTGCCTCGCTGGATCGTTCGGAATGCTTCACCGATCGCCAGATGACTCGACGCTTCCTGGCAGGTGATCGTATTGCTCGGGCCCATCAGGCCGTGCACGATCGTCACATGACACGCCAGCATGTTGGGCAGGTATTTCAACAGCCACAGGGGGGTTAGCTGGTTCATCCCGTCGCGACCCCATTTTTGCAGGTCCAGCTTGAGGGGATTTGAGTCATTCCTGGCGGTAACGACCGCAGCGGCCAGCTCGTTCAGCTCGACGCAGATCAATCCCGCGCCGATGTTGCAGCCAAAACGTTTTGGATCAAAATCCGGGGTTTCCGCGTGGGCTTTGGATTTGATGCCCGCATCCTTGAACGCATCGTCAGCCGCGACAACCGCCAGTTCGATATCGCGAGCCATCACCTTGGTCGCTTTGCGGTAACTTTTCGGGACAAAATCCCCGATTTTATAGTCAGGCACCTGGGCGGCGATCTGGCAGGTGAGCCCAGCCGGGTCGAACATGCGGATTCTCTCGACGCCGCTCTTGCCGGCGAGCAGGTTCTCCCAGAACGTTTTGCTTCCCAATCCAATGGGACAAGCCACGCCGATGCCTGTAATTACAACTCGATTCATGAGTTCCTTGAACGACCAATCCGAGGCTGGATTGTAGAAGATGTCGGTTTTGGATCAACACCCCCGGAAAAACCCGATTCCCCGGCTGCGCTGCCAGCCATCATGCAGGCGAATGAGGTGACTTTACCCGTAGGAGGGTACGGTGGGAGACCGCATCGTTCGCCCAGGGAAGGCGGGCGGGGGTTGGCGTTGAAACGGGGATTAAATGGTCAATGGCCAAGTCCCAATGACCAACAAAATCCCAATGACCATAACCTGAATGACGAATGACCAAATCAGAATGACGAATCAATGACGAAATCCGAATGA
>DASZXJ010000205.1:0-29524 GCA_035545895.1 Tepidisphaeraceae bacterium
GTGGAAAACGCCGTTTAACCAACCAAACGCGTCATCGTGGTTGACGCTATACCGGCTTATTGCATACAAAGTGCGTTATGGAATCCATCATCAAGGGCCGGGCGTATGTGCTCGGCGACAACATCGACACCGATCAGATCATTCCCGCGATTTATCTGTCGTTTGATCCGTCCAAACCTGACGAACGCAAATTCTTCGGCATGTACGCCAACAGCGGCGTGCCCGAAGCACAGGCCGGCTTACCCAAGGGCAACACCCGGTTCGTTCGCGAGAACGAATTTAAGAGCGATTACAAGATCGTCATCGGCGGCAAAAACTTCGGCTGCGGCAGCTCGCGCGAACATGCCCCGCTCGCCCTGGCCGAGGCGGGCGCAACCTGCGTCATCGCCGAATTCTATGCCCGCATCTTCTTTCGCAATTCCGTCAACGGCGGATACCTTGTGCCTTTGGAATCCACTCAGCGGCTGGTCGAAAAAATCCAGACCGGCGACGAACTCGAAGTGCACGTGATGGACAATTACGTCCTGAACAAAACCCGCAACGAACGCTATGAACTGAAACCCATTGGTGACGCGCTGCCCATCATTGAAGCCGGTGGTGTTTTTGCGTACGCAAAAGAAGCGGGAATGCTGAAATGAAAATAGCCGCGACGCCACGCGTCGCGCGTCCGATGGATCGATCGGATGTCCCTGCAATCCAGGACGCGCAATGCGTGGCATTGCGGCTATTGCGGTAACTCATGCAAAACGTCACGGTCATCGATCATCCCGTCATTAAGACCAAGCTTACGGAGCTGCGCGATTACACGTCCGATCACCGAAAATTCCGGGCTTTGCTCGACGAAATTGCGATGCTGATGACGTACGAAGTGACGCGCGACTGGCCTTGCCAGCCGAAGATTGTGCAGACGCCTTTGGAAAAAATGACCGGCTGCGCGCTGGCGCGGCAGGTCACCCTCGTGCCGATCCTTCGCGCGGGACTGGGCATGGCTGATGGGGTTCTCAAAATCCTGCCCGATGCGCGAATGGGACACCTGGGCGTGCGCCGGGATGAATCAACACTGGAGCCGATCGCCTATTACCAGAAGCTGCCACCTGATATTGCCGGCACGGAGGTTTTGCTGATCGATCCGATGCTCGCCACCGGAGGCAGCGCCATTGCGGCTGTAACTTATCTCAAGAATGCTGGTGTGAGGAATATGAAGTTCGTCTGCCTGGTCGCGGCGCCGGAGGGAATCCAGGCGCTGCATCGCGAGCATCCGGATGTTCCGATTTACACCGCCGCCGTCGATAGGCAATTAAATGAGAAAGGGTATATCCTCCCTGGCCTGGGCGACGCGGGGGATCGGATTTTTGGGACATAGCTTGCAGCAGGCGGCAGGCAGCGGGCAGTGAAATGCCTTGACTGCCGGCTGCCCGCCGCCAGCCGCCAGCTATTTATGTTCGGCCAAACCTTTGAATTCGGCGACCTGGCGATTGTTGCACTGTTGGTGCTGCTGGAGGGGATTCTCTCGATCGATAATGCGCTGGTGCTGGCGCTGCTTGCCAAGCCGCTTGAACCGACCGAACGCAAAAAGGCACTGACCTATGGTTTGGTCGGCGCACTGGCATTTCGAGTGGTCGCGATCGCGCTGGCGTCATATCTGCTGCAATGGAGTCTCGTTAAACTCGTTGGCGGGGGTTACCTGATCTATATCTCGCTGAAGCACTTCTACTTCGCGCGAAAGCCTGCTCAAGATGACGATGGCAACGCGATCGTACCCAAGACCGCCAAGTTCTGGCCAACCGTGTTTGTCATTGAACTGACCGATATTGCGTTTGCCGTTGATTCGATCATCGCCGCCATCGGCGTGGTCGGGTCATCGCCGAACAATTCAGGACGACATCCCAAGCTGTGGGTTGTAATGGTCGGCGGATTTCTGGGTGTGATCCTGATGCGCTTCGCCGCGGTCATCTTCATCAAATTGCTGGAGAGATTCCCGCGATTTGAAACATCCGCCTACCTGCTGGTCCTGATCATCGGGCTTAAACTGCTCCTGGACTTTGCGTTTGACATCGACTTCCAGCATGGCCCCGCGATGTGGATATTTTGGATCCTCATGCTTGTTTGTTTTGGAATCGGATTCTTGGGGAAGAAACCGGACGCT
The DNA here is from genome assembly GCA_035545895.1 of Tepidisphaeraceae bacterium. GTDB lineage: Bacteria > Planctomycetota > Phycisphaerae > Tepidisphaerales > Tepidisphaeraceae > DASZXJ01. Next base: position 2,147 of record DASZXJ010000205.1, read on the forward strand.
CCGAAACCTGACCCCGTGCAAGCTCACTGAAGTGAACCGCCGGAGCCCCGGGGCTAAAGCCCGGGCTTTGCCCCGGGACCGGATCAACTGGAGACGAATTTCAACCCCAAGCTTAAAGTCCTACGATCTTCCAGCCGATTCTCTTTCGTTTTTTCATCCGCGCAATCCATGCAATCTATCCAGGCGCCACGGACATTGAGCCTTCACGCGGCTGCGCGGGCAGGGAGGGATAGGGTGTCCAGCAGCCGGCTTAGCGCGGATGTGGATGCGGGCAGTCGAACACATGGAAGGGATTCGTTGCCGGTAATCATGCTGGTCTGTTCGGCGTCGAGGGATTCGTTGAGCAGGATGCCGGCGCGCAGGCCGGTCTGTTCCTGCAGCCTCTGGATCGCGGCCAATTGCGACGCGGCGCCCTGTACATGCTGCAGGTTGATCGTCATCGGCAGTCCGGCGGCGGCGGCATTTTTCATCTGGCTCAGTGGAACATCGATGATTTGTTTGGCATGACGGCTGGCAAACAATCGAACCGGGTCGATCTCCGTTGGCTTTGGGTTCACATAGTGCAGGACTTCGATCGATTGGCTGCCGCCCATCCTGAAATTCGAGATGTTCGGCAGATAAAACCCCAGCTCGGTTATCGCTTCGCGCACGGTGGCGGCGCATTCGCTGATCAGACGTGCCGAATTGCACTTGGATTGCTCCAGCGCGGTAAGAAAACTATGAGGGACGGCGTCAAGAATTTCGTCCGGGCTGATGCGCCCGAACAAGGCGCGCAGGATCTGCTCGGCCGTTTGAAGGATCGATATCGCGATTGTCGCGCGGGATTGAATCGACGGACGGACCGTTTCGGGCGTGTGATGATGGGCGACACATTCGGAGAACCATCCCGGCAGCGAATGATGCTCCAGGAGCAGACCACCGATTATGGCGTGATCGAGCCCGAGGATTTTCCTTTCGATGTCGACGGTGCGCAGGCCTTCAGGGATTTGACTGGACGCCATTATCGCGGCGGCTTGAGGATATAAGCAAGCCAGTGTCGGACGTCCCAGATCGTGCAACAAGGCGACAAGCCCGATGCTTTCGGCGTCGGCAAATTGAAGTTTTCGTGTAAGCAACCGGGCAATGCGTGAGATGGCGACGGTGCTGGCGAGCGTGTTTTCCCCATTCCACCAGTTTGCAGCGGCGCCGCCCTGCAACACTGGAAGTGATTCCATGAGCTTATGAAATTCACGCACGCCAAGCATTTGGATTGCTGCGATCACATTTTCAACCGGATCGCGGTCACCACGAATATCCATGCGATTGGCGCGGCTGATGACGTGCAGCGACGCGGCCGGATCGCGATGAAGAATCTCGGCAAATTCATCCCATTCAGCGCCGGAGCTGCATGAAAGCTGCATGATTTCGGTAACGGTGAATTCAAACACCGGAATACGCGGCATGTCGGCCAGTTTTGTCAGGACGTCTTTTGATCGGACCTTTTCATGCTGGACCGGCACACTGGCGGAATTGATGGCCTCGGCTGGATGCGCGGCTTTGCTGGAAACCGGCGCGGGTTCGGATCGGTTGGTCGCATCGGCGGGAGCAATTTTTGTATCGAGCATCTCGCGAACACGGGCGACGAAAGTATCGATGGAAAACCCCTTGTGAATGAAGATCGCCCGCACGCCGTTTTTGCCCGCCTCCAGGACCTGCTCGCGCGATTGCAAAGGCCCGATCAGAATCACCGCGGCATTTCCCAGACGATTGTGTTTACGGACTCGCGTGACCAATTCTGTGAAATTCTGATCGCAGAGACTGGAATCAATCACGATGACGCCGATCGCGTCATTGCTGTTCGATTTTACCGCCTGCTCCAGATTCGATGTTTCGCGCACCTCCAAATCATGTTTTCGAAGCACAAATCCAAGGGCGGCGCGATGCACATCGTCGGAATGAATCAATAAAACAGATGGCTTCCCCCGATACATTTCTGTTCCCCCATATTTTGTTTCGTCAGATTCAGATTGTTCTTGAGTGCAATCGCGCGGTGCCGCGGTCAACTTTAATATTATTGTAATTTTTACGGCACTCCACAATATGCGCTATCTCGATCCAATATTTGGATTAACGACACGCCGAGGCGAAAGACATGAAAGTTATTGTCTTTCATGCACCATGTGGGGAATAGCGGTAATTGAGCATCAACAGTCAAATCCATACAAATCGATATGAATTGAATTCGTGAAGATTCGTCCTATTCAAGATCAATTCAATCGCAGGAACTGAAAGACCGTCATGGTGTGACGGTTTTGATCTGCTTATTGACTCGCTCAAATGTGATTTTGTCGGCGTCTTTGATGACAAAATCCTTGTCGGCGTTGATCTGCACGTCGCGCAGCGTGATGTCGGTGATATGGCTGTCGGGAAGGCCGACGAATTTGCCGGCGCTTTTTGCGCTGCGGATGTTGACATGATCGATCAGCACGTTGTGGATTGACGGCACCTTCGTCGGGTCGCCGACGAAGTTCGGGCGATTGTTATCGACATAAAGCAGGTCCAGCACGATGGCATTGGCGACGTTGTTCATCGTGATGTCGGTGAAGCGGATGTTTTCCACCAATCCACCCGCGCCGCGCATGGATTTGATGCGGATGCCGTTATCCGTGCCGTCAAACGTGCAATGGCGGACGAGCATGTTGGAAATGCCGCCGGTCGTGCCGCTGCCGATGGAAATGCCGTGGCCGCGTTTGATATTGCAGTCTTCGATGAGCAGGTTCGTGCCCCCGGTCTTGATGGCGACGTTGTCATCGCCCGTGTCGAGGTCGCAATCGCGAATCAGCATGTTGGCGCATGAGGTGGGGTCGATGGCATCGGTATTGGGCGCGTTGGCGGGAGCGCGCACTTTGATGCGTTCGATCAAGAGGTCAGAAGCATTGGGGACCAGATGAAACTTCGGCGAATCGCGGAAGGTGACATCCTGCACAAGCAGTCGCTGGCATTCGGTGATGGAAACGAGGTTGGGCCGGGGATAAACCAGCCTGCCGGGCTGAGCGCGAGCAGCCCGTTCCGACCAGGCCCACCAAATAGCGCCGTTGCCATCGACTGCACCCTCACCGGTGATGGCAACATCGTGCAGATTGCGCCCGGTGATCAGCGGGGCGGGTGCTCGCACGCGCGATTGCACGTCCTGCTGAGTCTTGAGCGTTTCCGGTTCGGGCAGATCGTAATCGGTGAAGGTGCCAGGCGCGAGAATGACCGCGCCGGCGTCGAGATGCAGATCGAGGTTGCTGACCAGGACGATCGGCTTGGTACGATAGGTTCCTGCCGGCACGACCAGTCGGCCGCCACCCTGTTTTCCGATCTCAGCAAATGCTTTGGTGAAGACGTCGGTGTTCCAGGTCTTGCCATCGCCGTTACCGCCGAAGTCTTTGAGGTTGAACGTACGATTGGGGATCTGCGGGTGGGTGGGATTGACGCGGATCGGACTGGTGGCTTGTGGGGACGGTTGTGGCGATACATTTGCACATCCCGCAAGCAGAAGTGATGCGATCGAACAAAACGCGATGGATCGATGGACGAAGTTCACGATTCCTCCGGCACGGGTGTTATCATAGCTATACCTCTGGAAATTACGGGGGTTGAGATCGACCGGTTTCGGTCAACTTTTAGTCTCGTCGCTTGCGACAGGTTTCAATGTGCCCAACCCGCCGCGGCGGCGGGGCTAAATGGAGGGTCTTGTCCAATCTTTCTTACCGCGAGATCAAGATAGCGTTTTCTGTCGTTGTCGTGGTAGAATTCAACAAAACGGGGGAACAGCCTGCATGACCCTTGCTGCGGAAAACAAATCGCTGCTGTTGGAGCCGGGTTTTATGGCGCGGCTGGACCAGTTGGATGTCGTCTCACGCAAAGTGTTGGCGGGCAAACTCAAAGGCGAACGTCGTTCCAAGCGTCGCGGGCAATCCGTCGAATTTGCCGATTATCGAAACTACGTCATTGGCGATGACCTGCGATTCATCGACTGGAACGTCTACGCGCGCTTGGACCGATTGTTCCTCAAGCTGTTTCTCGAAGAAGAAGACTTGGCATTGCACGTACTTGTAGATATGAGCAAGAGCTGCGATTACGGCAATCCCAACAAGGCGCTGTACATCAAGCAGGTGGCGGCGGCTTTGGGATATATCGGGCTGGTGAATTACAACCGCGTGGTGGTGGCTGCGATGGCGGAGGGAATCAGCGCTGAGACTGGTGCGCTGCGAGGCCGACGACGTGTGGCGCAGATGATCGATTTCGTCTCCAAGCTTGAACCGTCCGGCTCTTCCAATTTCCCGAATGCTTGCAAACGCTTCGCGATGGCCCATCGGCAAAAGGGCGTGTGCGTCGTCCTCAGCGATTTCTACGACAAAAGCGGCTACGAGAACGGCCTGCGGTATCTTGCCAGCGGCAAATACGACCTGTTCTGCGTGCAGGTGCTTAGCCCGCAGGAAATCGATCCGGATTTGCAGGGCGATCTGAAACTGCGCGACATGGAAGATTCCGACACGGCTGAAGTGAGCATCACCCAACCGCTGATGAAGCAATACAAGGCGAATCTCAATGCATATTGCCTGTCGTTAAAGGAATACATCACGCGGCGAGGTGGGACATATTTGTTTACGAGCACGAAGGTGCCGTTTGATACACTGGTGCTGAATTATCTGAGGGAAAGAGGGTTGTTGGGATAGATTTGAGCATGGGAATGACCAAGGACCAAATCTCAATGACCAACAAAGCACCCATGTCCAATGACCAAACGGGTGTTGCTGCTGCAAAACGGGAATATGATCTGGAGGAGCGCACTGCACGGTTTGGCGAATCGATCATCGGGTTTGCGAAACAGATTCCGAAGAATCCAGTGACTTTGTCGTTAATTTCCCAAGTTGTTCGTGCGGGTACGAGCATTGGCGCGAATTATTGTGAGGTTGATGAAGCGGCGACAAATAAGGAGTTCAAGCATCGCATTTCGCTCTGTAAACGAGAATCGAAAGAGACCAAGTTTCAAATTCGCATGATTGTGGCGGCCGAACCTCAACTAAAGGAACAGGGCCGCATTTTGTGGCAGGAAGCGAAAGAACTCACTCGAATATTCGCTTCAATCTTGCGCAAGAAGTGATGGACATTGGTACTTGGACATTTGTTGGTCATTGAGATTTGGTCATTGGTCATTTAGGTATTGATATGCCTTGGCTTCCCAAATTCCTCAATCTCTGGACAGCCGCTGGCGCAGCGGCCGTCGTCATTCCTTCATTGCTCGTCCTATACTTCCTGAAGCTTCGCCGTCGGGAGATGGATGTTGCCTCGACGATTCTCTGGAAAAAGGCGATTCAGGATTTGCAGGTCAATGCGCCGTTTCAGAAACTGCGTAAAAACCTGTTGTTGCTGCTCCAACTGCTGTTGCTGCTGCTCTTGTTGGCGGCGCTGGGTCGGCCGATTGCGTTTTTCACGCCGGGGCCGGGAAAAACAGTTGTCATTCTAATTGATCGCTCCGCGTCGATGTCCGCCACGGATGTCAGCGGCCATTCGCGTTTGGAAGAAGCAAAAATTCGCGCAAAAAACCTGGTTGGGTCGCTGGATCGCGGTGCAACCGCGATGGTGATCGCTTTCGACGATGCCGCCGAAGCCGTGCAACCCTGGAGCGGTGACACAGCAGCATTGAAAAGTGCGATTGACCGCATCCAGCCGACCGATCGCAAATCGCGTCTGAAGCAGGCTTATCAACTGGCCGAGGCGCAGACACATTTCAACGAAGCTCAGCTACGCACGAATGTTGAGCTGCCGGATGTATACGTCTATTCCGACGGACGGGTGCTCGATGGGAATGATTTAAGCATCAAGGGGAATCTCAAGTACGAAAAAATTGGAACCGATACGGCCGGCAACGTTGCGATTGTCTCGCTCGACGCCAAGCGGAATTATGAAAATCCGACCCAGGTTCAAATATTCGCACGGCTGGCAAATTTCGGGCCGGATCCTGTGAAGGCCGATGTTGAACTCTGGATTTCGCCGATCGATCCGACCGATCCTGCCAGTGAAAATTTTCAGAATCGTGGCACGCACGTGGTGAACCTGATTCCCGAACGATGGGATGACAAGCAGCGCGCCGAAGCCGAAAAACAGGGAAACATCGCGACCGAAAGCGTCGAGTTTTCCCTCGATTTGCCAACCGCAGCCGTGATACGTGTGGATCAGAAGTACAAGGAAAACGATGTATTGGCAGCCGACGATTCGGCGCAAGTCGTGTTGCCGCCGCCCAAGCCGTTGACGCTGCTCGTCGTAACGCCGGGCAATTATTTCCTCGATACCGCTCTGCCCGGGCTGCCGGTGAAGGATCCGGTCGTGATGTCGCCCGCTGACTATGAGTCGAAGCAGCCCAAGGATTACGACGTCATTATTTTCGATCGATATTCGCCCAAGCAACTCCCGCCATCGGGTAACTTTTTGTATTTCGGTGGAATCGGCCCGGGCCTGAAACTCAAGCCAACGATGGAAAACGGTTTGCAGGTGATGACCGGCCCGTGCGGCGTATTGGATTGGAATCGCGAGCATTCCATTTTGAAATACCTGGCGCTGGATAAAATTTACGCCGCCGAGACGATGAAGTTTGACGTGCCGCCGGAATCGGAAGTGTTGATCGAGGGGACGCAGGGGCCGTTGCTGATTTTGCATCGCGAGGGGCGCAGTCTGCATCTGGTGACGACGTTTGATCTGCTGCAAAGCAATTGGCCGCTGCGACAAAGTTTTCCGGTGTTTTTGTACAACTCATTACAATTCATGGCTCTTGGCACTGATGTAAACGCGCGTCAGTCCTTAGAGCCTGGCGCGACGCCGCGAATCTCACGGGTCAACTTGGAGCGAATCGATTCGAAGATCAAATCGATCCATTTGACTGGCCCGGGCGTATCTCGCGATTTGCCGATTCCCTCAGCCGGTGATTTCGCACTGCCGCCATTCGAAAAGGTTGGTCTTTACAAGCTTGAACCGAGCGTGCCGCAATTTGAACGAATAGCGGTGAGTTTGCTGGATGCAAACGAGAGCAATCTGATGCCCATCGACCATCCGCCGGGCAATATCGGGGAAACGGTGCTGCTGGCGGGCGGAAAATCACGTCTGGAATTATGGTGGTGGCTGGTCGCCTGCGGCGCGCTGCCGCTGTTATTGATCGAATGGTGGGTCTACACGCGGCGCGTGCATCTCTAACTTGGTGAGTCGCCCAAATCTATTCCAAGAAATATGGCTGGCCGCTTGCGGTTTCGCGGTTAAGAAAAAATGTTACCGCGAAACCGCAGGCGGGATCGGCAGTCAATCGAGTAAAATTACAAGTCTTCCCTGACCGGCATGGTGCTTGGTTTGGTGGTGGGGACGAATCCATCCTGTTTCATCATCAGGCGGATTTTGTCGATTTCCTTCTGCGTCTTGGTGTTCAAATATTGCTGCACATCCTGCGGCATTTGCGATTTGGTGATCAGCAGTTGCATGCCGTTTTCGAGTTGAACCATGCCGACCACCGGATCGCGCGCGCCGCCGGTGGGATTGGTAAGCTGGTTCCAGATATAGACGCCGTTTTCGTTGACGACATAGCCCAGCCCGGTGAAGCCAGCGAGGTTTTCCAACGCCTGGCGAACGGTCGCATTGGACAGCACGAGCCGAATCGTGCGGAATTCCGGAGCAACGCGTTGAATCGCGCCGGGTTCGATGGAGAACTCCACGCCGCTGCGTTGTGATAGCTCGGCCAAGACCTGCGCGACGTCCACGCCGTTGTAGCGGATGGTGATCGTCTTATCGAGCAGGCTCTTGATCTGCATTTCCTTGGGCACGATGACCAGGCTTTTATCCCACGGATACCAGGTCGCCCGGGTCTCGGCCACAAGCGATTCGAGGGCCTGCATCAGCGATGAGTTTCGCGGGACAAACACCTGTTGCTCGGGGCGGGCGGCGTCGGAAGCACGGTTCTCAATCGAGTAAGGCGATTTTAGATCCACCAGTTTTTGATCGACGGCATCGAGCAATTGTTTGACCGTTGGCTTGTCGGTATTGAGATTGGCGGGAGTTGAAGCGAGCAAATCGAGGGCAGCCAGTTCCTGGACGGTGGATCTTCGACCCAGGCGGGACAGTGCGGGCATGGGGCGAAGCTCGACGGCTTCATCGCGTGGCACGACGATCAATCCCAGCTTGCGGGCGATGGCATCGAGCGCATCACGGAGGGTTTTGCCCTCGATCTTGGCGGTGAGGGTGGTTTGATCTCCCCACGGAAGGGCTTCCCACACATTGGGAGCCGCCTCGACGCGCACGCCGCTCTGTTCGCCGATGGCTTTCATGGCGACGGGCAGGGTGGTGTGCAAGTCAAGCGGGTAAATCTTATCGAGCGCTTCGCTGATGAGCGCGGAGCTGTTTTGCGCCAAAGCGCTCGAGGAGATCAGAATTAGAACAATCAGCGCAATCCGTCGCATTAGGCTTACCTCTAATTCTCGTTAGCCATTCCCGTGACACGGGCGTCTCGCCTGTGTGAGTAACTCGGCATGGCCGGGACGGCCATGTCACAGGGGAAAGTAACTGATACTCTCCTGTTTGCATGAGCGCGTCTAGCCTTAATACAAATCATTATCTTGCCCGGAGGAATTGACTTGATCAATGAGGACAATGGTCGGACGCGCCACGATGTCTTCCGAATTTTGCCAGTTGCTCGCGATATTGGGCGCGGGCCCAATCTGGATTTGTTCGACCGATGCCACCTGCGATACTTCGGGCGCCGGTCCGCTGATCACCGCCAACCCTGTCGGCGCGGGATTTGTCCCAGGGCGCCGCAACATCGGAATGCTCACACCGACCGCGAGCAAAATGGCCGCTGCGATCGCCAATCGACGCACCCATTGAGCCGAATGCAACTTGTAATTCTGCGTCGGAGCCTCTTCTTCATCGAGCGCGCGTCCGATCTGCTCAGCCAATCGATCCCACTGAATGGATGGCATCGGCATCGACTGCTTGATCGCGGAATTAAGCTGCTGATATTCGCCCAGAATCGCGCGAGCCTCGGCATCAGTCGCCAGCCGCTCTTCGAGCGCGGACCGTTCCAAAGGCGGCAATATGCCGTCAATGTATTGGCTGATGGCGTATTCGAGTTCTTCGCGATTCATTTGCATTTTTGTTACTCGTTACTGGTTATTGGTTACTTGGGCTTTCTGGTGCTCGAACACTCGGGAGTTCAAGTAACCAATAACAACTTTCACATCTGATCTTTCAGTATTTCCTTCAACTTCTTGCGTCCTTGAAACACATGCCATTTCACGGCTTCCACGCTGCATCCCAGAGCTTCGGCGACATCCTTCTGAGACATTTCCTGGATCGTAAACATCACCAGCGCCAGCCGCTGTTTTTCGGGCAATTCGCTGAGTGCCTGCTGAATCTTCGCGCCCAGTTCCTTACCGGCCATCGTGCGGGCGGGGTCCAGTTCGCCTTCGGATGGTTCGGATTCGCTGGAGCCCATCAAATCGTCCAGCGGCAATTGCGAGCGAACTTTCCGGCTCCGGCGATAGTTGAGCGACAGGTTTGAAACGATGCGCATCAACCAGCCGCCAAATGCTTCGGGCTTTTCCAGCGTGCCCAGGCTCGTATACGCCTTGAGCATGGCATCCTGCGTGACCTCCATTGCATCATGCAGATTGCCAAGCAGTCGATAGGAAACCGCGGCTGCCTGTCGCTGGTGGCGTTGAACGAGTTCATCATACGCCGTCCGGTCGCCGCCCAGGACGCGCTTCACGAGCGCGCCATCCGATGGCGATGGCTTGGACATGCTCGGTTCGTCGCTTGTCCTGGGCTCCATAAGTCAGACACTCTACCGGGGGCGGGGTTAGAAGGGAGAAGGGGAATTATATGGAGGTTTTGGGGCCTTTCGTCAGGCCCAAGCCCGCTGAAGCGGGCCTTGCCGAGGTGGTTTCTAACTTATTATCGGACAAGGGATAACAAGCTCTTGCAATAGACACCGGCGGCGTTGGCGACTGCGCTGGGGCCGCTGGAAGCTGCCTGCTGCATTTGGCGAACCAGGGCGCTGCCGACGATTGCGCCGTCCGCGACGTCAGCCAATTGTTTCACATGTTCGGGTTTTGAAATGCCGAATCCTACGCACACTGGTACGTCGCTGGCTTGTTTTAATTGTGTGACGTTGTCGCGCAGGTCAGCCGGCAATTGGGTGCGCTCGCCGGTGATGCCGCTGACTGAAAGATAGTAGACAAAGCCGCTGCACAGTTTGGCGATTTCGATTCGACGTTCTCTTGAAGTCGTCGGCGCGACCAGGAGAATCGTATCAAGCCCAGCCGATCGAACCTGATCGCAAACCTGTTGTGCTTCCGGCGGCGGCAGGTCGGGCAGGATCAATCCATCAAACCCGCTCATCCTCGCATTGGTCAAAAATCTCGCCACACCATATCGAAATACGATGCTATAGCTCACCATCGCAACCAGCGGAACGGAAAGCCTGGGGCGAATTTTTCCAATGGTCGTGAAAATGTCAGCCAGCTTGAGCTTCTTCGCCAGCGATTCGGTAAACGCCTGCTGAATGACCGGTCCATCCGCCACCGGATCGGAGAAGGGAATTCCGATTTCGATGATGTTGGCGCCGGCTTGTTCAATCGCCTGGAGAGTGGCCGATGTCGTTTCCAGATCGGGATAGCCCGCCGGGACAAAGGGCATCAGTGCAATCTGTCGTTTGGAGCGGAGCGATTCAAATGTTTTGGAGATCGTATTCATGAAAGCTTGGGCAATGGTTCAATTGTGACAGGTCCGCCCGAGCGTACCTGCATACGCAATTTACAGTTCTGTAGAAGAGACATTCCGAGTAGAGGCTTAATATTGGCGCTATCGACCATAATCCGTCGAGCTAGTCCATGCCATGTCAATATCGCATCATATCGATCGAAGATGGTTTCAGCCCCGTCAGCCAGTAGCGCTCGACCGCGACCTCTCCAATTGAAATCAAGTTCGGAGATGACATCTTGGGGCAACGTCAACCATCCATCAAACCCAGTATCTACTACTGCTGCGAGAGATTTTGTTTTTCCGGAGGGCCCCAATACGAAGACTTCGACAACAGCCTCTAGCTGAGAGTTGACGGTGCCGGTCATCATAAACCACGCGGTCCAAAGTGACGTGCATGGCGGGAGCCGACGCGCCTAATCCAAATCTGTGCACTGGGCATACGCGTCAGAAGTCTGTCCGAAGCCGCCAGTTCGCTGGGGTCAACTTCGTATTCGCCAGTTTCAATGTCAATCACGACAAAATCGCCTTCATGATTGCGCTCAACAATGGGCCGGATTTGCCGATCGTAAATGGAGTCGCCTCGCCGGGCGAACTCCTCTTTATCAAATCGTGGGTGAGTCGTGGACATTATCCCAATTCTACCCTGCTATTTAATTCGTGTCAGGGGTCATTTATTGCCGATCAATCGCGCCACTTCCTGGCAATCCTTGTCGCCACGGCCGGAGAGATTAATGACGATGATCTTGTCCTTCGATAATTTCGGCGCGAGCTTTTTCAATTGTGCAACTGCGTGAGCAGATTCGAGCGCCGGCAGGATGCCTTCCTTTTTGGCAAGCAACTCAAAACCTTCCAGCGCTTCAGCGTCGGTGATCGAAACGTATTCGACCCGGCCGGTGTCCTTCCAGTACGAGTGTTCCGGCCCAACGCCGGGGTAATCCAGGCCGGCGCTGCAACTATGAACATCAGCAGTCTGACCGTCTTCATCCTGTAAGACATACGATAGCGAACCATGCAAAACACCCGGTTTCCCGGCTGAAAGGGATGCGGCATGTTGTCCAAGCGCCGAGCCGCGCCCACCGGCTTCCACGCCGATCAATTTGACTGATTTGTCATCGGCGAACGGATAAAAAATTCCCGCAGCGTTCGAGCCGCCGCCGACACTGGCGATGATGTAATCCGGCAGTTTGCCGAGCATTTGCATCGATTGTTCTTTGGTCTCCGCGCCGATGACGCTTTGAAAATCGCGCACAATCATCGGAAACGGATGAGGCCCAACCACCGAGCCGATGATGTAATGCGTATGCTCGACGCTGCCCATCCAGTCGCGCATGGCTTCGTTGGTGGCGTCTTTGAGGGTCTTGGCGCCGCTGTGCACTTCAATCACGTTGGCACCCATCAATTTCATCCGGAAGACGTTGAGGTTCTGCCTGCGAACATCTTCCGCGCCCATAAAGACATCGCATTTCAAGCCAAACAGCGCCGCCGCCGTGGCGGTGGCCACTCCGTGCTGGCCGGCGCCGGTTTCGGCAATCAGCCGCTTCTTGCCCATTCGCAGGGTCAGTAGCGCTTGGCCGATGGTGTTGTTGATTTTGTGCGCGCCGGTGTGATTCAGGTCTTCTCGCTTGAGATAGATTTGTGCGCCGCCGAAATGATCGGTCAGTCGCTTGGCGAAATACAGCCGGCTGGGGCGACCGACGAATTCACGCATCCAGTAATCAAATTGTTTTTTGAATTCCGGGTCTTTGCGGGCCTTGTCATATTCAGCCTGCAGTTGATGCAGCGCAGAAACAAGGGTTTCAGGAACGAAAACACCGCCATACGGACCAAAATGGCCGGCGGCGTCGGGAAGCGTTTGTGCGGCAACGTTGCTCATCAATGCTGTAATCGTAAGGGAGTCTGAATCAATGGGCAAACACTGAAAAAATGTATGCACCGAGGTGGCACGACCCGCGACGGGGGATAGACTGGTACTGAGCGTGAAGCACGCAAAACAAATCATCGTGGGATTGGTGACGGTGGCAGCGGTGGCCTTGCTCCTGACGCCGGCTCGTCATCCTGAGGTCATCCCGACAGGCCGAACACTCGTACGCTACTGGGGCTATTGGACCGGCGTGGAAGCCGATGCCATGCAGGAGATCATTGATTCGTTTAACGACACCATCGGCAAGGACAAGGGCATCTGGGTTCAATACATCTCGATCAGCCAGTCGGACCAGAAGACATTGACCGCGACGGCTGCGGGTGTACCGCCGGATATCGCCGGCGTGATGGGCGACCAGCTCGCCCAATTCGCCGCGATGAACGCCATTGAGCCATTGGAAAAGATGGCTGCCGAGCACGGGATCACGCGGGAATATTACAAGCCGGTCTATTGGGATGCGTGCAGTTTTGAGGGGCATCTCTATGCGATGGTCGCCACGCCGTTTGTCGTTGGCCTGTACTGGAACAAGCAGATTTTTCAGGATCGGGCCGAGCAGTTGCGAGCCGCCGGGCTTGATCCGGACCGGCCTCCAGCGACGCTGGCTGAGCTGGATCGCTATGCCCAGGCGCTGGAGGTGTGGAAGGATGGACATCTGGAAGCTGGCGGGTTTTTCGAACAGCAGCCGGGGTGGTGGCGCGAACATCTGTACGATTGGTTTGGCGGCAGGATTTTTGACGAAAAGACCGGCCGGCTGACGCTCGATTCGCCAAATGTCATCCAGGCGTATGACTGGATGCAAAGCTATTCCAAGCGCATCGGGCCAGCGGAGGTGTCGCGCTTTGCCTCCGGTCTGCCGGACGTGAATACCTTCGACACGCCGTTGCAGCCGTTCGTGACCGGCGCCCTGGCGATGATGAAACAGGGCCCATGGCTGGCGAATTCGATTGAGCATCTTCGTCCCGCGATGAACCGCTGGAAAATGTCCAAACAGGAGGAGAGCAAGCTGCCTCGCGAACAACGCAAACAAAACTATATGTGGGGCGCGGCGCCGTTTCCCTCGGCCGTGCCCGGCGAGAAAAACGCCGGCTTTGCCGGCGTGGATATTCTCGTAATCCCCAGCACGGCTAGGCACAAGGCCGAAGCGTTTGAGTTCATCGCGTTTGTCAATCGCCAGGACAACATGGAAAAGCTCTGCTCGCTGCATTGCAAAAATTCGCCGCTGGCGAAAATGAGCGGGAGTTATTTGGCGAACCATCGCAATCCCTACATCGAAGTGTTTGAGGAACTTGCAGCCAGTCCCCATGTTCACCCCGTGCCGCCCGTGCCGATCTGGCCTCAAATTCAGTCGGAACTGCGCAACATCGCGGGAATCATCGTGCAGGATGTCGGCCCACAGTCGTCTCCGGCGCATCTGCTGGCCGAGGCGCAGGTGCGATACCAGGCGGAACTGGATCGATTCAACGCTCGGCGCGCCGAGCGCCGAGCTCGGGGATTACTGCAATAAAGGATGTTTACGCGCCACGGAGCGGCAGCATGACGCGAACCGACGCACGACAATTGGGCAAGGGTTTGGCCTTTGTATCGCCGTGGCTGGTGGGATTTCTCCTCTTCATGCTGCTGCCGATCGTTCTTTCGTTTTACTACAGCCTTTGCGACTACACGCTTCTTCAGCCGCCACTATTCGTTGGGCTGGAGAATTACCGCGACTTGGTTCACGATCCGATCTTCTGGCAGTCGCTGGGCAACACGCTCTATTTCGCCGCTTTGACCATTCCATCGGCGCTGTTTCTTTCGCTGGGCCTGGCGATGTTGCTAAACGTAAAGATGCCCGGACAGGCGATCTTTCGGACGATCATCTTTCTGCCTTCACTGATGCCGATCGTCGCATCGGCGATGGTCTGGATGTGGATTTTCAATGGCAAGATCGGGTTGTTGAACAACCTGCTAAGCAAGATCGGCGTTAGCGGGCCGGATTGGCTGGGCAGTTCCACCTGGACCATGCCCGCGCTGGCGCTGATGAGTTTGTGGGGGGTGGGATACACCGTGGTGATCTATCTTGCGGGTCTGCAGGATGTACCGCGCGAGCTATACGAAGCGGCCCAGATCGACGGGGCGGGCCTGTGGAGCCGCTTGTGGAATGTGACATTGCCGATCCTGTCGCCGGTGATCTTCTTTAATCTGGTGATGTCGATCATCGGCGTGCTCCAGGTGTTTGATATCCCCTACATCATGACCCCCAACGGCGGGCAGGGGCGATCGACCGAATTCATCGCGATGTATCTCAATGACAACGCATTCCGCTTCCTAAAGATGGGTTACGCCAGCGCCATCGCGTGGATCATGCTGCTGATCATTCTTGTTTTGACAGGCCTGGCGTTCTGGTCAAGTAAACGATGGGTGCATTACCAGGGAAAGTAGGTGCATGACGATGCCATCGCAGCGACCCCATCCCGAACGCTGGTTTGCTTTTGTCGGTACAACCTTGATCTGCATCGCGTTTCTTTTTCCATTGTTTTGGATGCTTTCGACCAGTTTGAAGCGCAATGATCAGACAATGGAGGATCCACCCCGATATATTCCGAACCATATCGATTGGCATCACACAGCGGGCGGATTGGTCCTGCCGATTCCGGAGAATTACTGGGCGGTGATTACGCATGACAAAATGGATTTTCCACTCTACACGCGAAACACCGTCATGATCGCGGTGCTGTCCATCATCGGGACGGTTTTGTCCAGTTCCCTGGCGGCCTACGGATTTTCGAAGATCAAATTCAAGGGCCGCAACGCGATGTTTGCTTTGATGCTCGGCACGATGATGATCCCGTTTCCGGTGCTGATGGTGTCGCTGTTCAGCATTTTCCGCTGGATGGGCGACCATACGCCGATTCAGATGCTCGGCACGCTCAGGCCGTTGTGGCTGCCTGCATGGTTTGGGTCGGCGTTTAACATCTTTCTGCTTCGCCAGTTTTATATCACGATCCCCGATGAACTCTCCGAAGCCGCGCGTATCGACGGTTGCAGCGAACTGGGCATCTGGTGGCGAGTGATTCTGCCGTTGAGCAAGCCTGCACTGATGGTTGTCGCGCTGTTCACCTTCATGGCGGCGTGGAACAATTTCTTTGGTGCGTTGATTTATGTGCAACATCGCGATCAATACACGCTGTCACTCGGCTTACAGGTCTTCCAAAGCGCCCATGGCGGCACGGAGTGGAATTTGCTGATGGCAGCGTCACTTTTGATTCTCTCGCCGGTGCTCGTGTTGTTCTTCGTGACTCAGCGGACGTTTATCGAAGGAATCGCGACAACGGGAATGAAAGGTTAATATCTCGTGGCGGGCCCACTTCAGCGGCTTGGATTCACACATCAAATGACACGCCTTGCGCCAGCGGCAATTGATCTGAATAGTTGACGGTATTGGTGGTTCGGCGCATGTAATTTTTCCATGCGTCCGATCCTGATTCGCGCCCGCCGCCGGTCTGTTTTTCGCCGCCGAATGCGCCGCCGATTTCGGCGCCGCTGGTGCCGATGTTGACGTTGGCGATGCCGCAATCCGACCCGGCGGGGGAGAGAAAAATCTCCGCCTCGCGCACGTTGTTCGTGAATATCGCGCTGGATAATCCCTGCGGAACGTCGTTGTGCATGTCGATCGCCTGCTGGAGATTGTCATATCCCATTACGTAAAGAATTGGCGCGAACGTCTCTTCGCAAACCAGTGGGGACTGTTTGGGCATTTCAATGATCGCGGGACGGACATAGAAGCCGCCTGTCGGGACATTTTGCGTAATTCGTTCCCCTCCATGTACTGTTCCGCCATCCTGTTTGGCGCGGTCAATTGCTTGCGCCATTGCGATAAATGCGTGTTCATCAATCAGCGGTCCGACCAGTACGCCGTCTTCAAGTGGATTGCCGACTTTCAACTTTGCAAAGACGGATGTCAACCGCTTGACGACATTTTCGCGGATGTTGTTGTGGACGATCAGTCGCCGGAGGGTGGTGCAGCGTTGCCCGCATGTTCCCGCCGCCGCGAAGGTGATGGCACGAATCGCCAATTCCAGGTCGGCGCTGGGAGTGAGGATCATCCCATTATTGCCGCCGAGTTCGAGCAGGCTTCGGCCAAGACGGGCAGCGACTGTTTGCGCGACTTGCTGGCCCATTTTGACCGAACCTGTTGCACTGATGAGCGGGAGGTCGCGCTGAGCTGCAAGCGGCTGACCGACGGTTTTCGCATCGCCGATGAGGACGCTGGCCACGCCATCGGGAATCTCCGGCATCTCGCGCATCACGTCTGCGACGATTTGATGAGTTGCAATCGCACATAACGGAGTTTTTTCTGATGGTTTCCAAATGACCGGATCGCCGCACACCAGTGCGAGCATCGCGTTCCACGCCCAGACCGCGACAGGAAAATTGAATGCAGTGATGACACCCACCGGCCCCAGCGGATGCCATTGCTCCATCATGCGATGCCCGGGTCGTTCGGAGGCCATCGTCAGGCCATGCAATTGTCGCGACAGTCCGACTGCAAAATCGCAAATGTCGATCATCTCCTGCACTTCGCCGAGCGCTTCGGAAGTGATTTTGCCCGCTTCGAGTGAAACGATTTTGGCCAGGTCACTTTTATGTTTACGTAATGCCTCACCGATGAGACGCACAAACTCGCCTCGTCTTGGCGCGGGCGTGGTTCGCCAAACTTTAAACGCCTGGGCTGCGGATTGAACGGCCGAATCAAGCTGCTGAGTTATCGTCAATGACACATTGACAAGGGTCTTTCCATCGATCGGCGAGCGAATACCGCACAATGGCCCGGCAGTGGGAAGCGAAGATCGGCCAACCCATGTTCCGGCCTGGGTGCTGGAGGGCGATCCGAATAAATCGTTAAGCAGATTCATTACACCGCCACGCCGGATTCCAGGGATAGATCCTTCATGCTGCAATCATAGCAGCGGCCAAAACGGTTGTTCAGAAAATCGCGCAGGACCACCTGCTCTTGTCGCACAAATCCCTGTTTGGGCAGCTTGTTGCTAAAATGAAGATCGACCACCGCGCACAGGCTGGCTGCGGTTGTGATCTGGATGGCGCTGTATTGCTGGCCAAGGAATTCGCCGTGATAAATCTTGCGGGCGTCGGTGACTTGCGTGAGCCGGCCATCCTTCCAGCCCGTTGCCGTGCAGAAAATCAGCACCAGGTCCTGCACGGTCACGGGGACTGCATTTTCGAAAATGTCCTTCAGTACATCTCGCCGGCGATTCAATTGCAGCTCGTTCATCAAAAACGCGATCAGATCGCGATGGCCTCGATAGCGGATGGTTTTGTAATCCAGCGATCGCACTTTGCCGGCCAGTGTTTCGGCCAGCGTTCCCACGCCGCCGGACGTGTTGAATGCTTCATAATCGACTCCATCCAACGAAAAATGCTCCAGGCCTTCCAGGGGAAGAACTTCGATCAGCTTGCCATCATGAACGGCTTCGCACGGGTTGCCGTATTCGTTGATTAGGCCATCGGTTGACCAGGTGAGGTTGTATTTCATCTCATTGGTCGGAAACAGCGGCAGGGCGCCGACGCGCAGGCGGACCTCGTCGAGCTTGTCGAATTCGCGAGTCAGTTGATTCGCTGCAATGGCGACGAACCCGGGCGCCAGGCCGCACTGCGGCATGAAGACCTGGCCGGGCCTGGCTTGGGCGGCAAATTCCTTGACCGCGCGGGTGGTGGCCACGTCTTCGGTCAGATCGAAATAGCTCAAACCGCTCATCAAAGCAGTTTTTGCCACGCCCGGGTTAAGGGAATAACTTAAAGCCGAGATCACGCACTTGCGGCCCTTCATCGCTCGGGCCAGCTCAGTCGGATTTGAGCTATCCAGGACGAGGGTTTTCAGAGTCGATTCCGCGCGCAGCCGGTCCAGGGAGGCGGCATCGACATCGCCGACCATGACGTCATAATCGCCGCTGCGCGCCAAAAAACGCGCTACCGCGCCGCCGATTTTGCCCGCTCCCAGCAAAAGAACTTCATGCATGCGATGACTCCTGACTGGCTCATGTATATTATCGTCAAGGAACCAGCCGGGCTTGGCATTGATCCGATAAACATGGAATTGCAATGTCCACTCAGGCAATAAACGCGTTGGAAGCCTTTCATTGGACCCCTCAGCCCAAAGCCGAGCAATTTGTCCGTGAAGTGGTCGATGGTTATCTGTCCAATTTCCCCGCCGCTGCCAATGTTGCGCGGCGAATGAAGGACGAAACGGGCACCCGCTTTTACGATTGGGTCGAAACCATCCAATTGCCCGACTCCAAATCCCTGCGCCAGAGGCTGGCGGATGTCGGATACATCAATTTCAGCGACAGGCTGTGCATGTACCCGTGGATATTCTCCCAGCCGCAGGGAATTTTTCCGCGAATCCATCTGCACGATGGCAAGTTTCAGGCGGTACATCTCAAGGTGGGTAGCGTTGAAGAGTTTGTCAAAGCATGGAATGTCACCGAGTTGATCGAGGGAGAACCACTGTCTCCATATCGAAGGGTGAAAGCATTTTCGGACAGCGCCCATTTATTGGTTGCCGCCGAGCGGTGGGGCTGGACCAGTTACGACGTGCCGCCTCACGATCCGCTGCAGGCGAGGGAAGCAGCCGCGACGCTGGAAGCGTTTTGTTCACGACAAAGAGAATTCGAAGATGAATCAGCCGGGTTTGACGAAGCGATCAAATTGATCGAAGACTCGATATTGCCGGTCGATCAGAAATGTGCCCTGTGGTTTGAGGCTGAACGCCGCTATTGGCAAAGCCGCAATCGCGCGGCCCAGGTGCAAAAGGCGAGACAGGACAAATTGGGGCTGGGCTGGGGGAATCACGATCATCACACCTATCGCAGTTCGCGAAAGAATTTCGCCAGACTGGTCGAGGTGTGGGAAAAGCTTGGCTTTGAATGTCGCGAGCGGTTCTATGCGGGCCGCGAAGCCGGGTGGGGGGCGCAGGTCATGGAGCAGCCCTTTGCGCAGATCATCACGTTTAATGATGTCGATTTGTCGCCTGAAGAGTTGATGGGAGACTTCAGCCACGATGGTTTGTCATCCGTGACAGGCGAAAAACTGGGGACCGTTGGTTTGTGGTGCGCCTTGCACGGCGAGGCGTTTCTCGAAGCAGGCATGCACCATCTGGAAGCCCAATTCGATTTCGAATCGCTTCGCCAGCAGCTTGAAAAGGAAAACGTGAAGATGATGAAGCCGTTCACCAATTTCAGCTATTTGCGGCAGGCGTTCACCGAAGGCGAGCGCTGGCCGGTGCGCGAGCAGAAGATTCAGAAATTGCTCGGCCAACGTCAAATTACCATGGAGCAGGCGCAGGAATTTCGTAGAAACGGCGCGATTGGATCGCATCTTGAAAACCTGGAGCGCAACGAAGGATTCAAGGGTTTCAACCAGACCGGCGTGAGTGAAATCATTTCCGCGACCGATCCTCGAAAGCAGCACTCAGCCGTTTTACCGTGAATCGGCGATTAATTGGTCGAGCCGGCGAGTCAGGTCCAAAGTGATTCGCCCCGGCTTGTCTTCACCGATGGCGCGCCGTTCGATTCGGCAAACGGGCATGATCTGCATGATCGAATTGGTGAGAAAAACTTCATCGGCATCGAGAAGCGTACTGACATCGATCCCGGCGAATGCGGTTCCGATATTAGAGTTCTGGGCAAGTTCGAGAACGGTTGCACGAATAATCCCCGGCAGCACCGCACTCTTTGGATAGGGCATTGCTTCTCTGACGGATGAATTAAGCATTTCCTCCGGGGTAGGCGGCGTGAGCAGTTTGCCGCCTTTGACGATAAACACATTGCTGATCGAACCCGATTGCAGGTAGTTGTGCACGTTAAACCAAAGCGCTTCCCCGGCACCGCGGCGATTGGCTTCACGCAATGCGGCCAGCCGCGAGAAATAGTTCAACGTCTTATGACCGGCCTGGATGTCGTACGGATTGAGCTTTTGTTCATCAAGCAGAATGACGGTCATGCCCCGCTGATAAAAGTCGGCTGCGTAGGGTTCCAGCGAGGTGGCACTGAGGATGACATTGGGTTCGAGTCGCAATCCATGCACGGGATCATTGATCGCATGGCCACGGGTGACGGTGAGCCGCAATCGAGCATCCGACAACTCATTCTTTTGCAGGAGTTCATCGACCGCGGACGCAAGCTGTTCATCCGAATAGGTGAGCGGAATGAACAAGGCCTGGCAGGAATTCCGCAACCGAGCGAGGTGCTGCTTCAGCCGAAACACCCCTCCGCCATAGCCGTGCATGGTGGTGAATACCCCGGCAGCATGAAGCAAGCCGGTGTCGCGTACGGAAACGGACGCATCGGGTTCGTCAATGAAATTCCCGTTAATCCAGGCGAATGGCATCGACACAGATTAGCCGCCGATGCCACCCGAGAAAATGGCAATTCTCGGTAAAGGGTCAGTTTGAGGTTGGTTCATTTTAGCCCCGCCGCTTGTGGCGGGTTTGGCGCTTGAAAACCCGCCGCAAGCGGCGGGGCTAAAATGGCGTTGCCTGGAAACTGACCCAGTACCGGTCAATCGCTTGTCACTTCCAGTGCTGCGAACATCGCCCGCGCTTTGACCAGCGTCTCTTCGTATTCATCGCTGGGGATCGAATCTGCGACAATGCCGCCGCCGACGGGGATGTGAGCCAATCCGTCCTTGATGATCATCGTGCGGATGGCCATGTTGAATTGCATCGATCCGTCCGAATCGATATAGCCGATCGCTCCGCAATAAGGCCCGCGCCGGACCGGTTCGAGTTCTTCGATGATCTGCATGGCCCGGATTTTCGGTGCGCCGGTGATGCTTCCACCGGGAAATGTTGCCCTCAACAAATCGACCAGGCCGATATCGTGCCGCAAAATTCCTTCGACGGTGGCAACTCCGTGGTAAATGGTGGGATGGGCTTCGATTGTTCGGGCTTCGGTCACATGCACCGAACCGATTTCACAGACTCTGCCCAGATCGTTTCGTTCGAGATCGACGATCATGTTCAGTTCGGCCTGTTCCTTGGAACTGTTACGAAGTTCCTCTTCCATTCCCGGCCCGCGCGGGCGCGTGCCTTTGATTGGACGAGTCATCACACGGCGAGTCGAGGCGACCTTGAGAAATAGTTCGGGCGAATTGCTTACCAGGGAAAAGTCATCATATTCCAGGATCGCGCCGTAATCGGCGGGCGCATGAGCACAAAGATGGCTGTACACCGCTTGCGGTTTCGCGTTGACCCGGTTTGTAAAACGCTGGGACAGGTTGACCTGGAATATATCGCCGGCGGTGATGTAGTTGATGCATCGTTGGACCGCTGATTCGTATTCGCTGCGCGAGAATGTGGATTGGAGCGGGCCTCGACCCCGAAGGGTCGGGCTTGGCGGGGGAGTTACGATTTCCGCATCGTGCGAAGTGAAAATGAACAGTGGGAGTTTGAGGTCGTCTTTCGCGCGGGATGGAATTGTCTCAAACCATCGGCCGAGATCGTAGCTGAGATATCCGACCCAGGATTCCTTGCGTCCGTTGTTGTCCAACCATCGCAGTGCTTCCAATGGATTTGTCCATTCCTGCACACAGTCGCACAGATCGAATAGGCGGGTTCGATCATAAGGCCAATCACATCGAAGCATTCGCTGGGCCGGGCCGAAGCTTCGGGCCCATTTTCCATCGAGTCGAACCTGGCAGTTGATCGGCACGGGCGGATTGTAAGGTGCGTAGTTGAACACGCGAAACGCCCACGGCGCCGCCGTGGGGGATTTCCTTTCATTCATAAAAAGAAAAACCCCGGCAGCGAGCTACCGGGGCTTTCGAATACAAAATGATTCTCGCAAGTTACTTGATGAACAGCATCTCACGATACGTTGGCAGCGGCCAGAGGTCATCGGCGACGAGGGTTTCGAGCTTATCCGCCGACTCACGCAGCGAGCCGAGAGCGGTAAAAATGTGCTCCCGGGCGTGCTTGGCGTGATCGTAAGGTTCGCCTTCGGCGTGATGGTTGAGCGCCTTTTCCATCGCTGAAATCGCCTTGGTGAATTCGCTGGTGGTGCTGACCAGCGTGCCGAAGGTTTCAAGACCCGCGGGACTGGACGCGCCCGCCGCCTTGGCGGCTGCGAGACTTTCGCCGACTTCCTTCTGATATCGAAGGGCTGCCGGCAGAATCATCGTCTTGGCGATGTTCAACGCCGTCTTGCCTTCGATGACCAATGCTTTCACATATGCTTCGGAAAGGATATTGAAGCGGCTCTTCAATTCCTTTTCGCTGTACACCTTGTACTTGCTGAACAGCGCAATTGTTTCGGGTTCAACGGTCACAGGGAGCACATCGACCGTGCTCTTGAGGTTGGGCAGGCCTCGCTTTTCAGCTTCGGCATGCCATTCTTCCGAATAACCGTTGCCGTTGAAGATGACCTTTTTGCTCTCCTTGATAATGCCGGGGAGCAAATCCTGGATCGCGGCCGTGAGGCTCTTGCCGCCCTTGATGTCGGCTTCGAGCTTGGTCGCGATGAAGTCGAGAGATTCAGCGACGATCGTATTCAGTACGGTGTTTGCGCCCGAGATATTGGCGCTGGAACCGACCGCTCGGAATTCAAACTTGTTGCCGGTGAAGGCAAAAGGCGAGGTGCGATTGCGGTCGCCGGCTTCCTTCGGAAGCTGCGGCAGAATTGAAACGCCGGTCTGGAACATGCCGCCTTGCTTGCTGGATTTGGCGCCGCCTTTTTCAATCTGTTCGATGATGTCGTTGAGCTGATCGCCGAGGAAGATCGAGATGATGGCCGGCGGAGCTTCGTTGGCGCCCAAACGATGATCGTTGTGGGCTGAGGCAATCGCCAGTCGCAGAATCTTGCTGTACTTCGCGACCGCGCGGATGACCGCAACGGTGAAGACCAGGAACTGCGCGTTGTCGTGCGGGGTATTGCCCGGTTCGAGCAGGTTTTCGCTTTCCGTGCTCATCGACCAGTTGTTGTGCTTGCCCGATCCATTGATTCCGGCAAACGGCTTTTCGTGCAGGAGACACGCCAGGCCATAGTGGTCGGCGGTCTTGCGCAGGATCTCCATGATGAGATTCTGGTGATCGGTCGCCAGGTTGCTGTCTTCGTAAATCGGCGCGATTTCGTACTGGCTGGGGGCGACTTCGTTATGCCGGGTCTTGACGGGCACGCCGAACTTAAACAGTTCCGCTTCCGCGTCTGCCATGCAAGCCAGCACGCGTTCGGGAATTGAACCGAAATACTGGTCTTCCAGTTCCTGGCCCTTGGGTGGTGGCGCTCCAAAAAGTGTTCGGCCGGTGTTGATCAGGTCGGGGCGCAGGAAATAAAAGCTCTTGTCGATCAGGAAATATTCCTGTTCCGGACCAACCGTCGTGACGACGCGGGTCACGTCCTTGCCAAAGAGCTTGAGAACGCGTTTAGCCTGGGCGTTGAGGGCATCCATCGACTTGAGCAGGGGCGTCTTTTTGTCGAGTGCTTCGCCGGTCCAACTCAGGAAGGCTGTTGGGATGACCAGCGTCGAGCCGTTGGGATTATCCATCACATACGCGGGGCTGGATGGGTCCCACGCGGTATAACCGCGAGCTTCGAAGGTTGCTCGCAAGCCGCCGGACGGGAAGGACGAGGCATCGGGTTCTCCCTTAATGAGTTCCTTGCCGCTGAATTCTGCGATCGCGCCGCCCACGCCGTTGGGCGTGAGGAAGCTGTCATGCTTTTCGGCGGTGATGCCGGTCATTGGCTGAAATAGATGCGTATAGTGAGTGGCGCCGCGTTCGATGGCCCAATCCTTCATGGCGGAGGCAACTGAATCCGCGATGGCGGGGTCCAGCGGTGCGCCGTGCTTGATGGTCTTTTGCAAAGCCTTAAACGCCGGCTTGGGCAGACGTGCACGCTGAACTTCTTCGTTGAATACGTTGATTCCGAATAAGTCCTTGATATGCGTGGTCTTAAAGTCAACACGATTCAATTGATGCTTGGTCGAGGCGATGCACTTGATGGCCTCTTGGCGAGGATTGGACATTGTGGCTCCAAAAAATGGTGATCGAGGTTGCTACAGACAGCGGGCGGTCAGATTGCAGACACAGACTCAAAAGTCAAAAAATTGCCTAGAAACCGACAATCCGCTGTACAAAAGAAACAAGCAAATCGCGTGCAAGTCTCATCATAACACAAAACAATGAAAACAAACGCACAAACCATTGGCAAAGGCCTTTGCGCCTGGTTTGCATGCTTATTTTGTAAGCATGCGTTTTTTGGTTCATTTTAGCCCCGCCGCTTGCGGCGGGTTTGGCTTCCGTACTTGCCCAGAGCGAGTTGCCTTTGTTTTGATCCCTCCAAGCCGCGCGATACCATGCCCAACTCAATCAAGGAGAAAACCGTGAAGCCCCAAGACGTTCTGAAAATGGCCAAGGACAAGAAGGTGCAGTTCGTCGATCTCCGCTTCATGGATTTTCCCGGCTTATGGCAGCATACCACCTGCCCGATCAATGAACTGACCGTCGAAAGCTTCGATCATGGCTTTGGATTTGACGGCTCGTCCATTCGAGGTTGGCAGGCGATCAATGAATCCGACATGCTGCTGCACCCGGTCGCCGACACCGCCAAGATCGATCCATTCCTGCAGCATCCCACGATGTCGATCCTCTGCGACGTTCGCGACCCGATCACCAAGAAGGAATATTCCCGCGATCCGCGGTCCATCGGGCGCAAGTGCGTGGAATATCTTAAAAAAACCAGGATCGCCGACCACGCCTACTTTGGACCGGAGCTTGAGTTCTTCATCTTCGACCATGCGTGGTACGACCAGGGGATCAACTACGCGAAGTATTACGTCGGCAGCCGCGAGGGGATCTGGGGGCGCGGTGAAGAGAACGAAGAAAACCTGGGCTACAAGGTTCGTCAGAAGGAAGGATATTTCCCGGTTCCTCCGATGGACACCATGCAGAATCTGCGATCCGAAATGGTCGCTGCGCTGATCCAGATGGGCATTCCGGTGGAAGCGCATCATCATGAAGTCGCCACTGGCGGACAATGCGAGATCGACATGCGTTACCAGGACCTGGTGACGATGGCGGACAGCGTCATGCAGTACAAGTACATCTGCAAAAATGTCGCTGCCCGTCACGGCAAGGTCGTCACGTTCATGCCCAAGCCGCTGTTCCAGGACAACGGCAGCGGGATGCACGTGCATTTCAGTTTATGGAAAGGCGAAAAGCCCCTGTTTGCCGGCAACAAATATGCCGGACTTTCCGAGTTGGGTCTTTACGCGATCGGCGGGATTCTCAAGCACGCCGGCGCATTGTGCGCGTTCACCAATCCCACGACCAACAGCTACAAGCGGCTGGTGCCTGGCTACGAAGCTCCGGTCAACCTGGTTTATTCCAGCCGCAATCGCTCAGCCGCGATTCGCATCCCGATGTACAGCGACAACCCGCGCACCAAGCGCCTTGAATTCCGATGCCCCGACAGCTCATGCAACCCGTACCTCGCTTTCAGCGCCATGGTGATGGCCGCCATCGACGGCATTCAAAACAAGATTTACCCCGGCGATCCGATGGACAAGGACATTTATCGCCTGACCGAAGAGGAATACGAGCGCATCGGCGCAGCGCCGGGCTCGCTTGAGCAGGCATTGGACGAACTCGAAAAAGACCACGAGTTTTTGCTCGCCGGCAACGTCTTCACCGCCGACGTGATCCACTACTGGATCAAATACAAACGCGAAATGGAAGTCGAAGCCCTCCGCATTCGCCCGCATCCGTACGAGTTCTGCATGTACTTCGATATCTAATTCCCTCTCCCCTGTAGGCAGGGGAGAGGCTAGGTGAGGGGCGGATTTTGAATCACCGTTACGACCTCCTTTTCATTAATCCCATGTGAAGCTGGGCGGTTTTGGGTTCGTTTTGCATATTTGCTGTGCGCTGGACATCTCTGGACGCCGCTGGATACCACGAGATACGTCAGGACATTTTCAGCCGCGTTTGTGCGTTCGCGCCTGGACAAATCTGGACATCCCGACCCTGCGAAATGACCAGCTCCCAAGCCCGAATGACCAATGAATGCCCAATGTCCAGGTCCCAAGAATCCCCCCTCCCAAAGAAAACGCCCACGGCTTCGCCGTGAGGCTGCCGCGCGGGATTTCCCGAGCTATCATTAATCGGAGCGAGATGAACCGAACTGAATCCCCAAAATAAAAAAATCGGCTTGTCGGTAACACCGTCTGGTTTGTCACTGGAGAAGGCACGGGTGAGCGACGCTATGCCCTTGGAAGCGCGTTCAACGTTCGCGAAGTCGGCGACGCGACCGATGCGGGATTAAACATTTCGCCGCCGGTCCGGGGCACGTGTTCCAGCCGCCAGTTCCGCTCAATGACGAAGAATGGTTTCCCGATTTGTTACGGAGCATGGGCAACTTCGGTCTGGGAGTTCAAGAAGTTACCGACCAGCGCGTGATTACCGCGCTCAAGGGTTTCGCGACTGCGGCGGGAGCGGTCGTCGTATAACCGGGTGTTCACCTAAAGCCATGACGTTCGCGTCGGCAGCGGGGCATAACCAAACGACTATGAAGCCGTTCCCCAGTCAAGCTTAATTTTCTCGGAAGCGTGATCTTTTTACATTTTGATTCTCCAGTTGAGTCCGGCCATCGCGGCGGTGCCTTCACGCGACTATTCGAGTTTCGATTCCTATCCTGTTCGCT
>DASZXJ010000206.1:0-8606 GCA_035545895.1 Tepidisphaeraceae bacterium
AAACTTGAATGGAATCCTGGTGATAGTCCAGGCCGACATAAACAGGTACATTACTCATGGTCCGTTGCTCCCTGACGAGACGCTCGTCAATAAACTTGGGCTATCGTTACAGCAACGGGCTTTCATTTTCATCCCCATCTCCCGGCGTACCGGGCGAGGGGGAATCGGTTGCGGCATTGTTGGTTAGTGAGGAGAAACCGTGGCGAGCATCAAACTTCCGGATGGAAGCATCAGAGAACTGGCGGACGGCAGCACCGTCATGCAGTTGGCGGAGTCAATCGGCAAAGGATTGGCCAAGGCGGCCATCGCGGGCAAGGTCGACGGCAAGGTCGTCGATCTATCCCATAAGCTGACGGGTGAACACACCGTCTCGATTCTCACCGAGCGCGATCCCGAAGCACTTCTGGTTGTCCGCCATAGCACCGCCCACGTGATGGCAGAAGCCATTCAGCGATTGTGGCCGGATGCGCTGCTGGCATATGGTCCGGCGCTGGAGACTGGCTATTACTATGACATGGCGCTCGCCAAGCCGATTTCGACCAGCGACTTTGAAAAGATCGAAAAAGAGATGGCCGAGATCGTCAAAGAAGATCGGCCTTTCACTCGTTATGAAATGTCCTTCGATGAAGGTATGAATCGCCTACAAGGTGAAGGCAACAAATACAAAATCGATAACGCCCAGCGTGCTAAAGCAGGCGGGTCTTCATCGCTGAGCTGGTATGTCACCGGCGTCAAAGACAAAAACTGGGAAGACCTGTGCATGGGTCCCCATGTGCCCAGCACCGGCAAGATCAAAGCATTCAAATTGATGAGCGTTGCAGCATCGAACTGGCATGGCGATGTCACCAGCGACAAGTTTCAGCGCGTATACGGCACCGCGTTCTTCGATAAGAAACATCTTGATGAACATTTGAAGGTCTTGGAGGAATCGAAGAAGCGCGATCATCGCGTGATCGGGCCGCAACTTGGGTTGTTCACCATCGATGATCAGGTGGGGCAGGGCTTGGTGTTGTGGAAGCCCAGGGGCGCGATCGTTCGCCAGGAATTGCAGAATTTCATCGGCGAGCATTTAAGGCGGCAGGGTTATCAGCAGGTCTTTACGCCTCATATCGGGCGATTGAACTTGTACAAAACCAGCGGGCACTATCCGTATTACCGCGAGAGTCAGTTTCCCCCTCTGGTCGATCGCGAAATGATCGATGCACTGGCCAAGGAAAATTGCGGCTGCGCGGAGCTGAGCAATCGCATGGAGAAGGGGGACATCGACGGTTACTTGCTCAAGCCGATGAATTGCCCGATGCACATCCGCATTTTCGCCAGCGAACAGCGGAGCTATCGCGAAATGCCGGTGCGATTGGCCGAGTTTGGTACGGTTTATCGCTGGGAAAAATCGGGCGAACTGGGCGGCATGACTCGCGTGCGCGGATTTACCCAGGATGATGCGCATCTGTTCTGCACTGAAGAGCAGGTGCCTCAGGAAATCGTCGGCTGTCTCGAATTGGTGAAAATTGTGCTGGGCACGCTGGGAATGAACCAATATCGCGTGCGCGTCGGCTTGCGCGATCCGGACAGCAAAAAATACGTCGGCGATGCCGATCAATGGGACAAAGCAGAAAAGGCTTGTAAGGATGCGGCCTCCACACTGGGCGTGCAGTTCAGTCTGGAACCAGGTGAAGCTGCGTTTTACGGGCCGAAGATCGACTTCGTGGTCAAGGACATTCTGGGTCGCGAATGGCAGCTTGGCACGGTGCAGGTTGATTATCAATTGCCCAAGCGATTTGAGTTGAGCTACGTCGGTTCGGACAATAAACCGCATCAGCCAGTGATGATCCACCGCGCGCCGTTCGGCAGCATGGAACGATTCATCGGCGTGCTGATCGAACATTTCGCCGGCGCGTTTCCATTGTGGCTAAGCCCGGTGCAGGTGGCTGTGCTTTCGATTTCCGAAAAGACCAACGAATACGCAGCAAAGGTCACGCAACAACTCAAAGACGCCGGCCTGCGCGTCGAAGCCAACCTCGGCAGCGAAAAAATCGGCGCGAAGATCCGCGATGCAACGCTCGCCAAGGTGCCGTATATGCTGGTTGTCGGCGAAAAGGAAATCGCCGAAGGAAAGGTTGCGGTCAGACATCGCACGGAAGGGGACAAGGGCGCGGTCTCGGTCGATCAATTTATTGCCATCGCTCGTCAGGAAATCAGTAGCAAGTCGGAAAAAGCTGAGGTTTCAAGCTGAAAACTGAGCTAATTCTGATATGCTATGATTGTTCTGAAAAGGTAGTCTACGATGAAACTGACGTTAAACGAAGAAGCGGAACGAATCATCGAAGAGCAACTTAAGAGTCGTCGGTTTTCGGATGCTGAAGGTGTCGTGCTGGCCGCGTTGAAAAGTTTGTCTGCACGTAGTGCCGATGAGTTTGCGCCCGGCGAATTGGATCAACTATTGGCCGATGGTGAGCAGAACATTTCCCAGGAAGGAACGCTGGACGGCGAAGAAGCTTTTCGTAATCGCCGAGCAAGCCGTAATCATCCTCATAGCGGAGCGGCATGAAATTTCGGATTTCCCGCCTAGCCGACCGCGATATCGAAGATATCTGGCAATTCATCGCTCGCGATAATCCAAATGCCGCTGATCGTGTCGAAGAAGAATTGCACGAAGCAATGCAGATGCTGGCCACTCATCCTGGCGCTGGGCATACTCGAACGGATGTGTCCGATCCCCGATATCGGTTCTGGTCGGTTTACTCGTATTTGATTGGGTATCGTTTGGATGGGGAATCTATTGTAGTCGTCCGAGCGATTCACGGGTCAAGAGACGTAAGACAGATACTGGGACGATAAGCACGCAACTCAATGAGTCTCACTCATATGCGCAATCTTTTCGACCAATATAGTCAACCGGAAAATCAGCTTTCGCATGCGTTGGCGTGTTGCCTGAACGAAGACTCCAGACTTCGCTCGCGTTTCGTGAAATGGGCAACGGGTGAAAGACTTAATGGCCGATTCATTAAGATCGTTGAACAACAGGTCCCGGGGGATGAATGGGAGGATCAAGATGATGCCACAGGCTTGCCTGACGTGTGGCTGTACACTGATGATGGCTGGGCATTGCTAATTGAATCAAAGGTAGCGGCTAAAGCCGGCGCGTCTCAACTTCGAAAGCATCAGGCGACAGCGATCCGCGCGAAGTTTGAGAAGCCTCATATTCTTCTATTGACTCCTTCTCCAATCAGGGTCGAATTGCCGTCATTTGTGACTCATCGCGAATGGTCAGAGTTGTACGAATTGCTGCGGGATCGGCGACTTCAATCCGCATGGGCGACGAGGTTGAGCAATTATCTTGAAGCCATTGAAACCCGATGGTCCGGGAAAGGATATCACATGAACGGCACGCTTACACGATTTGACGGTTTCAAAGTCGATGATGAGAATCCGTATAATTATCGTGAAGCAAAGCGGCTCCTCCGACTGGCGATGGAGGAACTAAAGAAGCGTCCGGATTTAAAGCGGCTAATTGACCCCGCGAGCACTGGCCGCGGAAAAATAACTGGTACCGGAGGCAGCAGTGTTTGGGATTTCATTTCATTACGAGGTGCACACGGCCATGAATTCACGCGATTTCCACATTTGACGCTTGGAGTTCATAGAGACCTTGTTGGAGCTTCTGTAACAATACCGAATAGTGTGCGACGAAGTATTCGTGGAAAGTTGTTGGGCGATAATTTTGATGATTTCGAATCAGTCATTTGTAGTATTTCTTCTAATTTTCACAAAGAATTCGGCAAATTACCTGAAGGTATTCCCATACTTTACGCCTTGCAGCGACATTACAAGAGCCAAAGTTCGCCAGGGGTGGAGGATGCGCGACTTTGGCTGGACTTGCGCACCGCTTTTCGCCAACGCGGATCTAAAGTCAAAGCGCAGCCTCAATGGCTTCGCGCGATTTATGATGTGATGAGCCAAAAACGATCAAATATTCAGTTCGGAATCGGCATGGAGTTTCGGTATGGCACGGCCGGTCTGGACAAGCGTATCGCTCTCGATCTGATAGCCCAAAGCTGGCTTTGCTGTAGACCTCTGCTGGATGATGTGGTTCGATTGACGGCTTCGTTTGGTCGAGTTTCTATGCATGATCGCGGTGACATTACGGAATCAATTCGGCGCATGGCCAATCTTCGTCGCCATACTCACACGCAACTCAAACTTAAATTAGGCAGAAAATGGCGATAATGATCCGCCCCATGACCGAGCATGACGCCGTGGTTCTTCGCGACATGCGGCTGCGCGCGTTGACCGATTCGCCGCCGGCGTTTGGTTCCCTTTTGCGCGGGAGTCGGCCATGACTTTTTGGGGATTTGATGAGCAAGGTTGCTGCGGGATCGACGGATCTTTCAAAACTGACGATCGACCCGACACCGCCCAATTTGCGGGAATTGGTGGTGGTTAAGCGATTGAGATGGGAGTTTCCCCCGGAAAAATGCCGTTTGCGGCTTGGCGCGACCGCTGGATTTGACGGCCGCGCCAAGCCGCAAGCGGCGGATAAACCCCAAAAATCCGCCCAGAAAGCAATTGAACCCGTTGGATTGTCCGATATATACTGGTGGATTAGACTGCTTCGTAGCCGCGCGAGTGCCCGGCCGATGCGGTGTTTTTTGGAGACTCAGCCATTTCTACAAATTTCCGCCACAACGAACAGATCCGCATTTCGCCGATCTTCCTGATTAACGACAAAGACGAAAAAGTAGGGAGCGTGACCACCTCTGAGGCGCTCAAAATGGCGCGAGAGGCCGGTCTTGATCTGGTCGAAGTCGCTCCCACCGCCCGCCCACCGGTCTGCCGAATCATGGATTACGGCAAATGGCGATATCAACAGCAGAAAAAGCAGGATAAATCGCGTGCATCCGCCCGCGCCGGCCAGCTCAAGGAATTGAAGCTCAAGACCGTGCGCATCGGCGATCACGACCTGATGATCAAGATCAATCACGCCCGCGAGTTCCTCAAAGAAGGCAACAAGGTGCAGTTCACGCTCCAATTCAAGGGCCGCGAAATGGCGCACCTGGAGCTGGGTCGCGATCTGTTTAAGAAGATCAAGGAAGAGCTGTTTCTCTGTTCCAAGGTTGAGCGGGACGCTAAAATGGAAGGCCGGCGTATGACGCTGGTGCTTCAGCCGGATCACAAAGCCCCTGGAACGGTTGCCAAGCCGGCAGCGGGCGCTTTGAAACAGTCTGCCCCGATGTCCGCAGGCGCGGGATTGAATATCCCCGCCCGGCCAGCCCCGCAGCCTGTTTCAGGCTGAAAATCCTGACAAGGTGCACGGTGACTGGGAGACAAGGTGAAAAAGGCTCATTTTGTCACCGCCTCACCTTGTACTCTGCTCTTGTCCTCTGATAAGCCTCCTGCTATCATCCCGCCCCCTTGAAGGAATTAAGATGGGATACAAATTAAAGCCCAATAAGGGCGTTTTAAGCCGCTTCCGTGTAACCGGTACCGGCAAGTTGAAGCATTCGCACGAATTGAACTCGCATTTGCGGTCCAATCGGGATGCAGCCAAGAAGCGCCGGCTGGGCCGTGCCAGCGTGCTGGATGAAGGCCATGCCAAGCGTTTTCGCGGCTTGATGGCCATCAGCGGAAAAAAGCCCGCCAAGATCGCTCATGAGCGCGCCCTTGCCGCAAAGCAGGCGGCTGAACAGAAGTAACGAAAGTAGGACATCATGCCACGCATCAAAGGCGGCTATCGCCACTCTCGCAAGCGCAAGCGCATCTTAAAGCGCGCCAGCGGTTTCGTCGGTCAACCGGGCAAGAATTATCGATCGGCTCTTGAGTTCACGCGCAAGGCCGATGTCTATGCCTATGAACATCGCCGCCAGAAAAAGCGTCTGTTCCGCGCACTCTGGATCACTCGCCTGAATGCTGCATTAAAAGAGCGCGGCATCAACTACAACCGGTTCATTCCCGCCTTGCTGGTGGCGGGCATTGAACTGAATCGCAAGATGCTCAGCGAAATCTCCATCGCCGATCCGGCAACATTCAACGCGATTGTCGAACAGGTAAAGCCGCACATCACGCAGCCGCGCAAAAAAGTTGCTGCGTAAGATTGCTTGCTGTCCGGTGAGCGTCACCCAAAATAAAATTAAAGGGTGACGGGTATTGATCGAGTGGCGGGGGCCGTTGCCGGCTGAGTGGTTGCGCCGGCGGCGATCAAATCCAATTCCTGCGAGCGTTCATTCACCAGGTCAAATTGCTTGCTATATACTTCCGTGCCTTGGTTGCGCACATGCAGCGTGTATTTTCCGGGCCAAAGGAAAAAGGGGACGATGTAATTTCCCAATTTATCAATCGATACCGTGGTGGGTTGGGAAAGTGCACCGCCTTCGACGGTCAATTGCACATTCTGCCAACCACGATCTGCCCTGATAATTAAGACCCTCGATGGCTCCGGCGAAGCCACCGCGTGATAAATCAGGACCGCCAGGCTGGTTGCCGCAACGATCAATGTCGCAATCACCCCCAAAACAATCGGCCCGCGGCTGGGAACCGGCTCCGGCTCAGTCAGGATCGGCGCATATAAATAAGGCGGAGGTGGAGTAGGAGGCGTCTGCACAACGTCCGATTATACCGTGAACCTGAAGATCGCCAAGGCTACGCCTGTCGAAATATTGACATAGTTTAGGAATTTTCAAATTGCCGGGGGTAGGGTGTTTTTACCGGGGCAGCCAAAGGAGCAGAAAAATGAAATTGTTGAAAGACTTCCGTGACTTCGCGATGAAGGGCAACGTCATCGATCTGGCGGTCGGTGTGATCATCGGCGCTTCGTTTGGCGCAATTGTCCAGTCGCTGGTCGGAGATGTGCTCATGCCACCCATCGGCAAGCTCGTCGGCAATCTTGATTTCAGTAATTTGTATATTTCTCTCTCATCGGCGATCGACGAGCGTAACGTGGCGCTGGCCAAATCGATTGCTGCCACCCAGCCCGCCGGCAGCGAAGGAATGCTCGGCAGCGCTGCGACATTACTTGGAATGAGCGGACGTTTGCCGCTCGAAGAAGCCAAGAAGCTGGGTCCCGTCATCGCCTATGGAAAATTCCTGACGGCGTTGATCAATCTAATCATCGTCGCGTTCTGCTTGTTCATGGTGGTGAAGGGAATGAGCGTTGCTCAAAGGCGCATGGAACGGGAAAAAGCCGCCGAGCCGCCGCCGCCTCCTACGCAGGATGTCGTCCTGCTGACTGAAATCCGCGACATTTTGAAAGAGAAATAATTCGCCTTTTAGATTTTGCACCTTTGGAGAATCATCCATGACCGCGCGCACCCTTGCTTTAACAGCATGCATGCTGGCCGTCTGCGCCAGCGCGTTTGCCGACCAGATCGTCTTTAAGAACGGTGACAAGCTCACCGGAAAAATCACCACGATGGAGGGGGGCAAGATGAAAGTCGCCACCGCCGTCGCGGGCGACGTCACCGTCGATATCAAGGATATCGCGACGTTCTCCACTGACGCCCCCATCGCGATTTACACCAACAGCGGTAAGGAAATGAACGTCCAGGCCGCCACCGCTGAAGCCGATCAAATCAAGGCTGGCGATGAGATCATCGCCGTTGCTTCGATTGCCAAGATCAATCCGCCCGCTCAGAAATGGACCGGCACGCTGGTTGTCAATGGGGAGTTGGTTCGCGGCAACACCAATTCGGAAACCCTCGGCATTGCTGCCGAAGCCGTTCTTCGCCGCAAGACGGATACGCTCAATGACCGCACGACGTTGGATGCCGGATACAACTTCGGCCGCCAGCGCGACAAGGCCACCGGCGCCCAAAACACAACCACCGACAACTGGCTTGCCGGCGCCAAGTACGACAAATTCTTCAACGAAAAACTGTATGGCTATGGCCTGATCAAGGCCGAGCACGATCGCATTGCTGATCTCAATCTTCGCCTCTCGCCCGGCGTTGGTTTGGGCTATCAGTGGATCGAAACACCGGCTTTGTCGTTCAATACTGAAGCCGGCCTGAGCTATGTCATCGAAGATTACATCCACGGTGACGATGACAACCACATTGGTTTCCGGCTCGCTTATCACCTGAAGAAGCAGCTCAACGAATCCGTCGGTCTGTTCCACAATGTCGAGTGGGTGCCGGCGTTTGAAGACCCGGGCGATTATAACTTCGTGGCCGACGTCGGCATTCACGCCGACCTCACCAAGAGCATGTTCAGCGAATTCAAGATCGAACTGAAACGCGATTCCACGCCGTCGGAAGGATCGCTCAAGAACGATCTGCGATACGTACTGGGCATTGGCTGGAAGTTCTAGGGATTGAAAAATCCGCGATTTCCCGAAGCGCGCGTAGGCCGAAATCTGAACGGCCTACGCGCGTTTTTGACTCTATCGGCCGCGGGCAATCTGCGCTACGCTCCTCATGTCGTGATTCAGCGATATCGATACCGATGTCATCGGTGTCGGCAGCGGCGTGGGGCTTTCGCAATCCGGCCCGGATCACCACCACCGCTGAGGGATTGGGCTCCGGTTCCGCATCCGATAATCAGTAGTTCACTCGAAACGCCCACGGCGTCGCCGTGGGACGGGTGTGAAGAGGATTCACATCTTCTGCCTTCCG
>DASZXJ010000207.1:0-9493 GCA_035545895.1 Tepidisphaeraceae bacterium
CGTTGCACGCTGCATGCTGTCTGCTAATGACAACCGCAGAATTCGTAAATTACGCAGATGGGCTGGGCTGGTATTTTCATCCTTTAGCCTTCCGCCTTCATACTTTCCAGTAAATGGGTCTATGCCTTGTGTCTACTTCAATCTGCTCGGTCAAAACTGCAGGCTGAAATGGATAATGGGGTGGGGATTGCAGTATCGAAGATTTGTCACGCCTGCACTGACGACATATGCGGCCGGGCTTGAAAGTGAGCCCTTTGTTTAACTCGTTCGTACTCAACTGGCTGGCGACTGGCTGCGCACGCATTGAGGACAATGGAGCAGATGTTATTCCGTGGGCGCTGGCAACATCTGTCATTTCGTAAGAATATATTTGTCGCCAAAGGGCCACATCTGTTATTTTTGACTTTGATGCAATCGGTTGAAGGATCGCAATTCATGTAAAGAGGTCATATGGCTGCCAATAAAAACCTGAGTGCCAGAGCCTTGAGAGCTGCTCATAGAACGGCAGTTGCGAATTTTGCAGTCGCGGCTGTGCCGCCCGTTGATCCGCCTGAGGTGGTTTACGAGCTGGTGCTTGCCGCAATCTACTACCCATGGAGCGTTCCCGGCACTCAACCGCCTGTGCTGCCCCCGGGACAGACATTGGAAATCACCGGCTATTCATCTACCTACAGCCTGAAAAGCCTGGCCATTCGGTTGAACGGCGCATTCGCCCGATGGAGGATTGATGTCAGCGTCACAGCGGGAGATCTCACATTAAAGACCACCATACGTGGCGTGTTTGCCATGATCTGGAAAAAGCTGAACGCTTAATCGATCGATCCGGGGATTTCATGAAAATCATATCTTTGACATTATTGTTTCTTTCGGCGCTCGCCTCCTGCGCAATGGCTGCTGATTCGGAAAAAACGCGAGGAGCGCCATTCGACGTCCAGGATCCAAAGGGAGTTCTCACCAAAGACGAGTGGGAATGTGCGATCAAGCACGCCGTATCCGAAGCTTATCGAACTTTCGACACAAAGTGCGATGGAAACTTCACTTTTCCCCACCCGACCATTCCAGGTGAGACGCCTGAAAAACGAGATGCCAGAATCAAGGCGGAAATAGACGCAGCCAAGCTCATCGCCAATCTGGAAGTTGAGATGGCCAAAACGCACCCCGAAACCGACGCGGGGGGAATATGGGTTTCACAGCATTATTCCTTCGAACATGCGGCGAAAGAGCCTCCGCATCAAGTTTCTCTCAAGGATGCCGATCGCTTTCTCTCTGATACGTCTCTGCAGCCCGGAAAATCGCCTGGCTCTGGAGAAGAGACTCCCGAAGATCAAATAAACAAGGCTGATCACGTGGATTACATCGCCAAAATGTTCCAGCACCTGCGGCTACGAGCTGATGAAAGTCAGTTGGCTGATGGTCTTGAGTTTAAGGCCGTTAAAGGTGCGGCAGTCTCGTTCTCGAGTGATCTCGAAAAGGATGCCAACGTTGTGCAGATAAAGGGGCTTCTGGCCTACCAACTCGCGCCTGATCTTGATGCAAAGAAGAATGACAAAGCTGCCATTAGTCCCTATGAAAAAAAATGGTCCCGTCATCTCGATCAGGAACTCTCGGCTTTCGCGGCAATCTATTCCGACCGAACGACCAACAGCTCGGACAAAAAGAAGGAAACGGACACGCTGGCCTTTGAATTGATATTTGCCAACGTCGTCCCGCTAAATACCGTCACTGGAGACATGATCTATTGGCGTGGGACCGCATTCTATGGATCCGATTGGAATCTGGATGCCACCGTTCCAGGTTTCAATCTTGCCGCCGGCGCGATTCTTCCAACCCTGCATCAGGGGATCGGAGAATTCAAGGATATCCCACTGACTGGCGGCAACTTCCAATATGTTCTGCAACCCGAATTACTCGCTCAATACAAGCATGTTTTTGCCGATGGTGGAAACACCGCGTTGGCAGATTCCGACGATTATGCCCGCGCGGGCGTGAGCCTCGGCGTGACCATTCGAGCGGACGCGACTGCGCCTGACTGGCTGAGCCGCCTGGGTCTCTCGCTCTCCTATGAGCATACGTTTGACTTCGCCAACGATTGGGACGCGAACGACCTGTTCGACAGCAAACTCAGTTATGATCTCGACAAGGATGGCCATGCAAAGGCCACGCTATCCTATATTGTTGGGACGACACCGCTGCTCGAACAGGACAAGAAGCTTCTCTCCTTCTCGCTCGAATTCAAACTTTAATTGGCGTGCAGCACGGCCGGGTTCTGATCAATGATCTTCGACCACAGCCGTGATGGAAAGGCAGGCACGTCGGCACAACCTTTATAATGCAACCGAACTTGTGCGTCATGCTGAGAACGTCTCCCATCATACTGCGCCAGCGCTTCAGGATGCTGGTAGGCCTTCTCAGACTGCTGGGAAAGCGCCAGCTTTTGCTGGAGTGACTCATCAGCAGTCAAAAACACTTTCGCATCTTCGCTTTTCCTGGACCTGGCTTTGAGGGCCTGCTTAAAGCTGCGGATGTCCTGCTGAGCGGGCATGACGCAACTTAAATCATCTTTGTCGATCACGCTACAGGTGAAGTGAAGATGCTCTAATGTTCGCCAATGTCCGCGCATGGACCAAAATGTCGAAAGCGAACCCACCAACGGGATGCTCTTCGTGGTCCTTCAAGCCATTGCGGTTTCAGGGTTCGTTTCGTTCAGGGGCCGATCTATTCAGCGTCAGGATCGTTCTGCGGATCCATCCATTGGCCTTTGCCTGCTGGGAGGGGGGATTGTGGGACCATGTGCAGCTTCTGGTCGCCGACTGTTTTGCTGATGGCGTTGGGAGCGGTGTAGACCGCGATCTGAAGCTGCTGGTTCCAAAGCTGCGACTGATACTGACGAATCTCGTTGTGCATCCGATTCGTCTGGTAGTTCAGCTCAAGCTTCTGCTGGCGGAGCTGAAGCATGATGACCGCGATCAGCATCGACGAAACGAGCGTGATGAGCAGCTTGAGCATGGTTCGAATTGCATTTTTTGATTTTCGATGTGCGATTGGTCAATTTCAATCACACATCGAAAATCGCAAATCAAAAATGCCTCAGTTCACCTGGGCAATGGGTTTGCCGGGCAGACGAATTTTGGAGTTGACGACGACGTTGTTGGGGTCTTTCAGGATGTCGCGATTCAATTCCATGATGGCGGGGATGGCGGTTCCATCCTGGCCGAGTTGTTCGCGGGCGATCCTGGTCAGCGTGTCGCCGGGCTTGATCGTGTACCAATACTCATTCGCCGAAGCGACCGGGGCAGTCGGGCTTTGAGCGGCAGGGACGGACGGAGTTGGTGCTGCGCTTGTCGCGGCAGCGGCGGGGATTTTATAGACCTTGCCGGCGATGATCATGTTGGGGTCGGCCGCCAGCGAAGGATTGGCGGCGATGATCGCGTTGATATTCGCCTTGCTCGCCGAGCCCATCGCCTTGCTGGCGATGCGCGACACGCTGTCGCCGGGCTGGGCGGTGTAATCGGTCATGCCGTCACGGTTTGGCGCCATTCGCGCTGTCGCCTGCTGGGCGGGGTTGCCGTTGGGCGTCATGGAGACCAGTGGTTCGCCATTCTGTCGCGCGATTCGGGCCAGTTCATTGTTGTTGGGAAGGTCAGCGCCGGCGACTTCGGTCGGCTGATGCGCTTGAACCGGTGCGGCGGAGGCTTCGGCGACTTCCGATTGAGTCGGGGCTGTTTGCTGCGGCTGTTGCTGCTGTTGCGGCGGAGCCTGGGGCGCGGTTCGCGGTTGCGCCTGCTGCTGGGGAGCAGCCGGTCCACCGACGCGAACGATCGCGGTGGCGGGGCTTTGGTTGTCCAGGTCGCCGGCCGTCAGGATCGGGCGCTGCGGCTGCACCTGCGGAGCGGTGACCGGCGTCACGGGCATCTGCGTGCCGCCTGGTGTCGCGATGGTCTGACGAACGTTGTTACCCGTTGGCGCGAGGGCAGCGGGAGGCGGCTCGGTCGAACTGGTCAAATGATCGGAAAGGAGAATGCCAATCAAGATGATGAATGCCAACCCGACAAGCAGGCCGATTTTCGTATCTCGCG
Source organism: Tepidisphaeraceae bacterium (assembly GCA_035545895.1). Taxonomy (GTDB): domain Bacteria; phylum Planctomycetota; class Phycisphaerae; order Tepidisphaerales; family Tepidisphaeraceae; genus DASZXJ01. Next base: position 4,077 of record DASZXJ010000207.1, read on the forward strand.
TCATAGTTACCTCAACTGGCAGCGGGCGGCTTGCAGCGGGCAGCTAAAGAAACCTGTGGCAGAATCAACTGCCTGCTGCCTACTGTCTGCTGCCTACTGTCTTTCGACAACACGCAGTTTCGCTGAGCGTGATCTTGGGTTGGCTGCTATTTCGGAATCGGAGGGAACCAGTGGCTTTGGCGTGGTGATCCGTAAAAGCCCGGTCTGCTCCGCCGACCGAAACGCCTGCTTAACCATGCGATCTTCCATCGATTGGAAACTGATGACTCCCAACCGTCCACCCCGTGAAAGAAAGCCAGGCCCTTGTTCAAGCAGGGCCTGGAGATTTTCCATTTCCCGGTTCACTTTCATGCGAAGAGCCAGAAAGGTCCGGGTGGCGGGGTCGATTTTCTCGCGCGACTTGCCGCGAGACGGAATGGCCCGGCGAACGAGCTGGGCCAGTCGCTCTGTAGATGTGATCGGCGAACTGCGTCGAGCTTCCACAATGATTCTGGCGATTTGGCGAGAATAACGCTCCTGAGCCAGTTCATATAGGACGTTGGCCAGATCGTCACAGGGCATGGAATTGACCAGATCAGCTGCGGTTTTGTCGATGCGGGGGTCCAGACGCATGTCCAGCGGCATGTCGCTGGAAAAGGAAAGACCGTACGCATTGTCGAACAACTGATTCGTGCTGACGCCAAGGTCTGCAAGGATGCCATTGACGGTCGGCTGGCCGATTTCGGCGATGACATCGTCCAGTTCGGCAAAATTGGCGTGAAAGAGCCTGACCCGGCAGGAGGCTGCGGAAAGGCGTGTTTGGGCGTATTCGAGGTTGCGTGGGTCGGCATCTAGACCGACGAGTAATCCGCTCGGGCCAAGGCGTTTGGCGAATTCCAAGGCGTGTCCAGCGCGGCCGATGGTGCAGTCGATGAAGGTTTGTCCGGGAGACGGCTGGAGCGCTTCAAGCACTTCGGCAAGCAGGACAGGTTGGTGGCCGGTGGGAAGCGGGTCCATCATGTGGTGGAACCCGTTATAACTTATTCACAATTTGTTTGAAATTGCGCTAAGTCTGTGCAATAATAGTTCGGAAGATGTTGGGTCTGGCGACGAGAGGAAGATTTCTCGATTTTGTTCGCCCGCTTTCCTGACAGACCGCTGGCGGTTTTGGTCGATATCCACTAAGCCGATACCGCGGAGTCGGGTCATCCGTGACCCGCGCGACCCCACAGTCGCATGCCCCGTCCATGGGGCGCACTCCACAGTACCAGTTGCAAAGCCCACAGGACGTCCCCGAAGGCTTGCGCTGCGCGCCGGGCGATCCATCGCCGCGGCAACGACCGGTTACGCACGATCCAGCTTGTCAAAGTTCTCAGGAGACTCCGCCTTCCCTGGAGGGGGTCTCAAGTGATCCGCCAAATTCGTAGGCGGCCTTCAAGTGCATTCTCACCCGTCCTGCAGCCATTCCATCCTTCGTTCAAACCGGCTGTGGCGGTTGTTGTTCGTCAGTAGCCGATTGCTCGGCTGCCTGGTTGAACAGCGCTTCAAACCGAGCTTCCCATTCGCTGCGATTCCAAAGTTCCAAATGATCCCCGGAACCGATCAACGTGACTTCCTTGGCTGTCCCTGTTCGCCGAAGCGTTTTTTCAGGCAAAAGCACGCGCCATTGTTTATCCCAGGCAATCCGACTCGCCATGGCAAAGTTCAGATGGGCAAAGTCGATCGCACTCTTTTTCGGGGCCAGTTCCTGCTGGCGCTGAAAAACCAGATGTTCGTAATACCGTTCCGGGTAAAGCCATGGTCTGCGGTTGGAGCCGATGACCAGGAAAAATGCTTCGCCATCTCTCTTGGGGTTCAGCGACTTTCTAATTTCTGCCGGGATTAACAGGCGATTTTTCTCATCGACCATTAATTCGTACTCACCCAGCAATATGCCATGTTTCACAGTCTAACCCACTTCAATCAGCGGCGTAGGGACTATCTACCACAATGCCCCACTTCGATTCAATAGCAAAAACATCAGATCGCACATTTTCTTTAAAGAAAAAATACCCGGTTGCCGAACAGACGCCGGCCAATGAGGGAGCCGGCAAAGATCGATGCTAAAACGCAGCCCACCCATTTGCCATCGAAATCCGCCAAAGAATCGCGAAATTCCATCCGTAGATACAGCAGCAACATGCTGCCGATTCCGATCAGGCCGGCGGCGGCGACGGCGTGCATTTGAATCCGCCTTCGATCAACCACTTTGCTCCACAGCCATAGTGAAACGAGCCATGACTCGAGCGCCAGCATGGTTAGAGCAGTATTAACCCAGGATTCATCGGCCATCCATCCAACCAGATGCGCCAGCGGAATGCAAAGCAGCATGATCGCGGCGCTGGTACGCATGTTGCGCATCAACCATGGAAACAACAGTGATGATGCTGCGATCTCGACGACGACGAAAATCGTGAGCGCATTTCGTTCTTCCGAATCATTGTCAGGCCGCAGCGAAACGTGCGCAGCGACGAGCAGAATCGGCAAGAGTGAAATGGCGCACCAGGTCAGGACGGGTGCGGCAATGGGTTCGCGAGACTCGGTCATGGGCGCACATCGCTGAGCATTCAGCGGGCGCTGTCGGCATGGGCGTTGGCGGCCGCGCTGGGATAGGTGATCTTATCAAATCGAACGTCAATCCACTGCATGCCAGCATCGATCCGGCGAAATTTTTGATAGACCTCCTGCAGGTGCTGCAGCTTTTGATTCGGCGGCACTTCGGCAAAGAAATCCTGCGAACTGATCGGCTGGCCCCAGTGGATCGAAGTGTCGTACTTTGTAATCAGCTTGATCTGTCCCTCACGCTGGTCAACCCGGCCCTTGAAATTGGAGATATCCACGCGGGTGATTTCCTCGGCGTAGGATTGGCCGAAAAGCAGCTTGATCATGTCCAGCGCCGCGACCAGGTCGTCGCCGGCCCAGGTGCGGCCTGATTCGACGGGAGGCTCGGAAATTCCTTCCACAATCCGGATATTCAAACGCCCGTCCGGCCCGTAAATGATTCCCTTCAACTGAGCGGCAGTAAACTGTTCCGGCAGTTTGACGGCCTGCCCATCGACCAGCCAGTAATAGTCCTTCCAGTGAACCAGCGCGATCGGCGCCCGGAAATCGCAGTCGATTTCGATGGTGTCGCCCGGTTCCCGTCCGAATGCCCGGCGAACCTGGCGCACTTCCTTGATCCACGGATTCTTGTTCAGCGTCGCAGCCGTTTGAATGAGCAGTTGTCGATCAAAAACCGTTCGTGATTCCGTAGGTTGGAGACTGCTGAGGATCTGCCTGGCCAGCACATCGCTCATCCATAGCGGGCGGTTTTTCAAAACGACGGTAGGCGGCTTCTCAGGCTTCAAGACATCAGCCATCACGTAATGGCGAAGCCTGTAAAACCCAAAACCAAGCAGGCCAATAAATACCAGCGATGCCAGCGTGTGCATCATTCCACGGCGAATCGCTGCCGTCTGCTGCGGGTCTCGCGGTCGCGCGGATTTAGACTTCTTTCTTGCCATCAGTTGCCAACGCCGCCAGCAGCGGGGGCATGGAAGGATTATCGGACCGATTGGGTTGGAAACTGTAGAGAGTCGCCAATCGTTGATGCGATCAGATTTCAATGCCAGCCGCATAACTGCAAACAAAAGCGGTTATATGGCCGCTCTAAAACCTGCCGCACCTCTGGCTTGTGCTCGTTTAACAAGCCGGTCAACCAATTGCGCAAATGGAATGCCATCGTGCGCTGCCGCCTCGGGAAGAAGACTTCGCGGCGTAAAACCGGGCATTGTGTTGATCTCGAGCAAGTATGGCTGGTTGGTCTTTTGATCGATCAGAATGTCGATGCGTGACAAATCCCGTGCCCCGACAACCTCATTGGCCTGGCGCGCGAGTTCACGACATTGAGCGACAAGTTCGGGCCTCAGCCCCGTATCAAAGCGATGTTCAGTCGAATTTGATTTGTACTTGGCTTGGTAGTCGAAAAATTCCGACTTGGGCACGATCCGAATGGGCGAAAGGGCTTTTTCTTCAAAAAGCCCGACAGTCAGTTCAACGCCGGAAATGTACTGCTCGACGAGCGCCCGGCCATGTTTGCCGGCGACTTCTCGAATGGCGGCGGTGGCCTGCGCTTCAAGCTCGGCGGGGGCTTTGCAGACAAAGACATCGATGCTGCTGCCGCTGTCGATCGGTTTGACGACGCACGATCCGCGTATGTGCAGCGGTTCATGTAACTGCGAGAAATCGACGACGCGCCATGAAGGCGTCGGCAGGCCGGCGCGTTGCCAGGCTTGCTTGGTCGCGACTTTGTCCATCCCGGTTCGTGATGCGCGCGAGCCCGATCCGACGAAGGGCACGCCTCGTTGTTCGAGAATTTCCTGAAGCTCCCCCGATTCGCCAAACTCACCGTGCAGAACGGGAAACACAACATCGCAAGGTCGATCCAGGCCGGTTAAGTCCGTGGGAGAAACATCGCTTCCGAATACTTCGTGTCCCGCCTCTTTTAATCCCTGGATGACTGCTCTTCCGCTGATGAGACTGATTTCGCGTTCGGCGCTGGGGCCGCCAAACAAGACTGTGACTTTCACAAAGACTCCTTTCCCACTGCCAACCTGCTAAGGCCACACCCGGACTTCCGTTTCCAGCATGACCTGATTTCGTTCGAGCACTTTTTCCTGGATGATCTTGATTAATCGCAGGACATCATCGGCTTTGCACTCGCCGTGCGCGACGATGAAATTCGCATGTTTTTCACTGACTTCCGCGCCGCCCACGCGCATGCCCTTCAAGCCGGCCTGGTCGATCAATGCGCCGGCGCTCATGCCGCGCGGGTTTTTGAAGATGCAGCCCGCGTTCTTGGTATTCAGCGGCTGACTGTTGCGCTTAAACATCCATATTTCTTTTGTTTTACGCATGATCCGGTCGGGATCGTCCTCTTCCAATTCAAGCGTTGCTCCGAGGATGAATGGAGCGGTGATGTTCGTGCTGCGATATTCGAACACCAGGTCATCCTTGGTTCGCTCGAAGATCGTTCCTTCTGAATCCATCACAGTGACTTTGGTGACGACTGCGCCGATGTCGCCGAATTTTCCGCCGGCGTTCATTCGAATGCCGCCGCCGATCGTGCCGGGGATGCCGGCCAGGCACTCGATGCCCATCAAGCCTTGCCTGCACGTGCGGAGGATGAGTTTTTGCATATCCGCGCCCGCGGAGACTTCGCAAATGTTTTTGTCGAACTTGACCCGTCGCCAGAAATCATTGTCAAGGCGAAAAACCGCGCCGTCCACCCCTGAATCGCTGACCATGAGATTCGCGCCAAGTCCCAGCACGTAGATTGGAATCTCGCTTTCCAGGCAGCGGCGTGATGCTTTCTGCAATTCTTCTATATTGCGAGGACGGACGTACCAACGAGCCGGCCC
>DASZXJ010000208.1:0-8360 GCA_035545895.1 Tepidisphaeraceae bacterium
CTCTTGGAGAGACGGTTGACGAGCTTTGGGAAGCGCTTTGCGCGGGCAAAAGCGGCATCGGCCCGATCACGCGCTGGGACCCGGGCAAGTACCCGGTCAAGTTCGGCGGCGAATGCACTCACTTCGACGTGACCAAGTACGGCATCGATATCCGCGAAGCCAAACGACTCGACCGGTTCGGCCAGTTTGGATTGGCGGCCTCGGTCAACGCCGTCAAGGATTCGGGAATTGATTTCTCCAAGGAAGATCCTTACCGCTGCGGTGTCGTGATCGGTAGCGGAATCGGGGGCATTGAAACACTCGAAGAACAGAATCGCGTACTCAACGAGCGCGGTCCCAGCCGTGTGAGCCCGTTCACCGTTCCGCGCCTGATGGTCAATGCCGCCAGCGGCAATGTATCGATCATGTTCCAGATCAACGGCCCCAATACGGCGGTTGCGACCGCCTGTGCGACCGGCTCCAACGCCATCGGCGATGCGGGACGATTCATTCAGTACGACATGGCCGATGTCATGATCGCCGGCGGCTCCGAAGCCGCGCTGTGCGAGCTTGGCCTGGGCAGCTTTGCCGCGGCCCGAGCGCTCTCGACGCGCAACGATGCCCCGCAAAAGGCCAGCCGTCCCTGGGACAAAGGCCGCGACGGTTTCGTGATGGCGGAAGGCGCTGGCGTGGTCATCCTTGAGGAACTCGAACACGCTCGCAAACGCGGAGCGCATATTTACGCCGAACTGGTCGGTTACGGCATGAGCGGCGATGCCCATCACATCACCGCGCCTTGGGATGACGGCCGCGGCGCTTCGGTGGCGATGAACCAGGCTTTCAAAGATGCCGGCGTATCGCCCGACGTTGTCGACTACATCAACGCCCATGGCACGAGCACTCCGCTGGGAGACCTGGCGGAAACCCGCGCGGTCAAAACCAGCTTTGGAGCCCACGCAAAAAAAATCGCCATCAGTTCCACCAAAAGCCAATTGGGTCATCTTCTTGGCGCCAGTGGCGGGGTTGAAGCGGTGGCTTCGGCAATGGCGGTGTCCCGCAACCTGATCCCGCCGACCATCAATCTCGACGACCCCGATCCCGAATGCGATCTGGACTACACCCCGCATCGCGCCCGCGATATCCGCGTGAACTACGCCATGAGCAACAGTTTCGGATTCGGCGGTCATAATGCTTCCCTGCTCCTGAAGAAGATTTAATGCCTATTGAGTTCCGCGTTTTCGGGCCGATAATCTGAATAGAACGTCACGCTAGATGGAGCGACCCGTGGCTGTATTGCAGGCAAAACCAGACGCCCCCAAGTCATCCGAGCCGGAACTGGGCCGCATCATGCGCCTGCAGGTGCCGGTCATCGTCAAGCTCGCCGAGCGACGCCTGAGCCTCTCGGAAGTCATGCGCCTGGGCACGGGAGCGATCATCGAGTTTTTCAAACCCAACGAAGAGCCCCTGGAACTGCTCATCAACAACAAAGCGATCGCGCTCGGCGAAGCGGTCAAGGTCGGCGAAAACTTCGGCTTGCGCATCACCCAGATCGGCGACGTCAAATCCGTCATCCGCTCGATGGGCCAGTAGATCCAGCGATCTCCATCGCCAGCTTCATCGCCTGTTCTTTTGAACTCACGCGCGATTCAAGCTGGGCATCGTAAACTTCCTGCAAAATCCTTTTGAACAGCCTGCCCGGCCGCAGTCCCGCAGCCACCAGTTCGTCTCCATCGAGCAGCGGCGCCGGAGCGTATTCTGTTTCGCTAAGCTGCTTCAATTCTAATTCCAGTATATTCAATCGATCCGCCAAGACTCCGGCAGACGCCATTGCGATCATCAATCGCCGCGACAGCGGGGCGGTGTCCCGCGCCAGAAAACGCTTTTTGGTTGCCAGCCGGGCAGGTGTCTGCAGAAGCAGCATTCCGATCCCGGATAGAGTCAACGATAGTTCATCACTCTCCTCGTTGCTGAATCGCAGGGCCTGTCTCATGGCGCGGGCGACGGCGCGGGCATTCTCAAATTCAAACAGTTTTTCGATATCGCCCTCGCGCGACAGCGCCGCTGCCGCCAGCGCCAATCCAAACGGCGCGGGCTCTTCGCCAAGCTTCACAAAAATCTGTCGCGATGCATCCCCGTCGTTCACCGTCGCCGGCGGGGCGAAACGGAATATCACATCCATCAGCCCAAGCTCGTTGAGCAGCTTCCATGCTTTATTTCGCGATGCGGGCGCGAGCATAAGCCTCAATTCCTCGGCAATTCGTTCGGGACTGACGGCCTTGAGCTTGCTCGCCTGCGACTGCATCGCGGTTGCCGTCGCGGGATCGATGCTCAGATCAAACCGTGACGCAAACCGAACAGCTCGCAGCAATCGGAGGTGGTCTTCCGCAAACCGCGCATCCGGGTCGCCGATGGCTCGTAAAACCCGGTTTTTCAAGTCCGATCGGCCACCAACATAGTCGATCACTTCGTTCTTTGCCGGATCGAGGAATAGCCCATTGATCGTAAAATCGCGTCGCTTGGCATCTTCCTCGGCATTGGTGAAATGCACTTTCGAAGGTCGCCTGCCATCGAGATAGACATCGTCGCTGCGAAAGGTCGCGACCTCCACGACGCTTGGCCCCTGGCGAACCAGGATCACGCCAAACGCCGCGCCCACAGCCTGGGTATTGGAAAACAGCTCGCGCACCCGCTGCGGCCCGGCATCGGTGGCCACATCGTAATCCTTTGGCGCGATGCCCAACAGTTCATCGCGCACACATCCACCGGCAAAATAGGCGGTATGTCCGGCCTCGCGCAGGCGATTCAGCACCGCCAGCGCATCCTCGCGCCTGCAGGGCTGTTTATTGGCTGAGGTTGGTTCGATTTCGGTCATCAGGACCGTTTCAATAAATCGATCGTCATATTTCCGTAAGTCCGTTGATCGTATCGCGTGAAACCATCGGGCACCAACAGTTCGGGCGTGTCATGCCGGAAGATAATTCTCCCATCCACGGACAAGTGATGCGCCTGAATTGATGCAAACAACTTTTGAATCGCGCCCGATTGCTCGGTCACCAATCGATAAGGTGGATCCAGAAACACCAGATCGGCCAAGCCCGCTTCAGCAGGCGGGCCCTTGGATCTTTCAAACCACTTGAATATATCTCCAGCGACGACCCGACTTCGATCTTTCACCCCAAGCGTCTCAATGTTCTCGCCAAGTCTCTTGATAGCCGACCGATCACGATCGAAAAACACCGAAAACTTCGCTCCGCGGCTTAGCGATTCCAATCCCATGCTTCCCGTCCCGCAAAAACAGTCGTATATCACCGCGCCATCAAGCAGGGGGGTAATAACGTCAAACAACGATTGCTTGGCGCGATCGGTAATGGGCCGAGTTGTCTGATCCGACTCCGGACCCAGCAGTTTTCGTCCTCGAAATTCGCCTGCGATGATCCGCATGGTCACAACACTACAGGACGAGCGATGACAATTCACCGGGAGATCGATTAACACAACCGATGAACCTCTATAAACACTGGCACAGCCAGGATTAATCGTTAATACTCTGTTGAATGGGTTCGTTTTGCATATTTGATGGGTTCCAAAACCCACGGCGGCGCCGTGGGCGTTCTATAGTTGACTTCTTTTCTCTTTTCATCCTTCTGACTTCATCCTTTCCCATATTTTCCCGTCAATTTTTTAGCCCCGTCGCTTGCGACGGGCTCTGAAACTGCTCCAACCGGTCGCGAGCGACCGGGCTAAAAAAGAGATCACCATCCCCTTGTCTCCCCATCTTCTTGTTCCCTTAGGCTGGTCCTTCCCCGCTCGTTAAGAAGAATCGGGGCCATGTGAAGCAAACTTAAATTCGCATTTATCTGCGAGTCTTTTTTCGTTATAATTCGTCGCGATATGGCTGATCGGTCGGTTCATTACGAGGCCGCATTTGAATCGTTCCTGCGGGACAAGGGGTTGCCATATGTCGCAGTGGATGAAGCCAAGCGCGCCTTATTTGCCAACGCTCGCCTGAAAAGTTTTGACTTCGTGGTCTATAGTAAGAACGGCCCAAACCTGCTGATCGAGGTCAAGGGTCGCCAGCGCCGCAATGGGTCTTCTAAACGGTCGTACGAAAGCTGGACCGGACAGCGCGATGTCGAGGACCTGCTTCAGTGGGAACAAGTGTTCGGCGAAGGGTTTCGGGCGTTACTGGCGTTTATCTACTGGATTGACGCTCCATTGACGCCAGAGCCGGGAATGTATGAGCATCGCGACCGGTGGTATAAGCTGATGGGGATCGATTTGACCGAATACCGCAACCATATGCGTCGCCGCAGTCCAAAGTGGGAAACGGTGTCGCTGTCAGCGGAGGATTTCCGCCAACTTGCCCGCCCGATTGAAAGCTGGTTATCATGCCCTGTATGAAGCACCGTAGTATGAAGCAAAGGCTTAGGACGATCTTATTGTTTCTCGCCGCGATTCTGACTTCGCCGGTGGGGGTGCTGGCAGATGATGCAAAATCGTACGATGCCCGGCTCGAATCCTATGCAAACAACGTAACCCTGGACGGCTCGACAGCGCTGCTGTGGTTGCTGACGATCGCCCTGGGCGCGGTCTGCGTGGGCGTGTTATTCATAAATTCAAAAAGAACGCATCTGGATTAATTCTGATCATTGTGGATTTCGGAACGCGGATTGCGGAATAAATGATTCAACCATTCCGGGTTCTACGATCCTTTTGCGGAGGTCGTTATGAAATCGACTGTGCTGTGGGCTTTGGTGGTCGTCAACGCCGTGCTATTGGGCTCGTTTCTCTGGCGGGTGTTGCCGGAGAATCGGGCGTCCGCGCAGCGCGGGCCAGCGATTCGGTCGGGCGACTACCTGATGATCCCCGCGGAAATCAACGGCGGATCGTCGGGCATCATCGTGCTCGTCGATCAGATCGGCGGGCAGTTGAGCGCGATCAGCTATGATGATGCCAATCAGAAGATCGAAAACATGACCAAGATCGATCTGCGGGCGGTGTTCCAGCCGCAGGCGGTCGTTCCGGCACGCGGCGCTGCACGATAACGAATCAAAACAATCGAATTTCGAGGTCTGCCATGAAATCGCAAAACCTAGCCATCGGATTTCTTTCGATCACCGCCTTGATCCTGTTCATTGCCCAGTTCCTGCCGGTTCAGCCGGCAGTGGCGGCCGAGGCGTTGAAGGATCGCGACTTTTCGATCGCCACCGCCCGCTCGACGCGCGGCGGCGATACGGTCTACATCATCGACAACCGCTCTGACCAGATTGCCGTCTTTACCTGGGACGCCGGACAACGAGGCCTGCAACTCAGCGGCGTGGGACCGGTTTCAGGCGCGTTTCAGTAATTGGGAGATTGCGTGAATTCTCAAATTGCTTCATTGGCTGGACGTGTTTTGAATGGCGAGCTTCTGAATCGCCAGGATGCCGAACAACTCGTGCGCGCAGGTGGCGACGAGATTTATGATTTATTTTACTGGGCGAACAAGATTCGCATTCAGTTTGTCGGACGCGATGTGAAATTCTGCGCCATCGTCGCCGCCAAGGTGGGAGGCTGCAGCGAAGACTGCAAGTTCTGCGCGCAATCGGCTCACTTTGATGGCCCGGCGAAAAAACAGTCGCAATTGAAGGATGAGGACGTTTTGGCCAGCGCCGTCCATGCGGCCGAAGTGGGGGCGGACAGCTTTGGCATCGTCAACAGCGGCCGCGGGCCGACGCGTGCGGAACTGGAGGGGTGGCTCAAGCCGATCATGATGAAGATCGCCACCGAGGGCAAAACCCGCGCGTGCGCGACGCTGGGCGCTCTGACGCCTGAAACCGCCAAGTTCCTGCACGACTGCGGAATTCGACGCATCAATCACAACCTGGAAACTTCCGAGCGCCATTACCCGAACATCGTTTCGACGCATCCTTATTCCGAGCGCGTAAATACGCTGCGTATTGCCAAGGAGGCCGGCCTGTCTTTGTGCAGCGGCGGGATTTTCGGCATGGGCGAAGTCTGGATCGATCGCCTGGATATGCTCTTCACATTGCGCGATCTGGGCGTGGATGTCGTTCCGATCAATTTCCTCAACGCGATTCACGGCACGCCGCTGGCGGGGCAGGAAAAGCTGCCGCCGATGGAGTGCTTGAAGATCATTGCGATCGCCCGGTTTTTGTTGCCCGACAAGGAATTGAAGGTGGCGGGGGGCCGCGAGGTGTGCCTGCGCGATCTGCAAAGCTGGATTTTCTTTGCCGGCGCTGACAGCACGATGATTGGCAACTATCTGACAACCTATGGCCGTACGCCGCAACTCGATCATCAAATGGTTCTGGACCTCGGGTTGAAATGGCGCGCTTATGACGGCGGCAGCATCAAGCCAAGCAGCGATGACCCGACGCTCAGCAATCGCGTAGCTCACACCGGAAAACACCGTATTCCGATCCTGTACGAAAGCGAAATCTCAGCACCAGTGCCGGCGTGAATGATGCGCAGTTCATCACGGGCTTGGGGTTGGTCACGCCTCTTGGGCGAGATGTCGATGAAACCTGGCAGGCGTTGCTGGCGGGGCGGTTCATACGCGATCATGCCCGAGTGCGAAACGGGGAGTCATTTCTAAGTATCAATGAGTTGGCGTTTCGCGCGGCTGACCAGGCGATTGCACAGGCCAATTGGATTTCCAGCATCCTGGCGGACGATGCCACCGCACTGATCGTCGGCACGAGCAAAGGGCCAGTCGCATCGTGGCTTGATTCCTCAAACAAAGTTCACGGATCGGCACAGAAAACATGCGTTTTCGGTTTGGCGGAATTATCACAGTCGATTGCGCAGGACATGAAACTTGGCGGGGGCCCGCGATCAGTTCTTTCCGCTGCGTGTGCCAGTGGAATACATGCATTGGTTCACGCGATCCTGCTTTTGCGCAGCGGCGCGGTGCAGCGCGTGCTGGTCGTTGCAGCCGAGGCTTCGGTTCATCCGATATTTGTGGGCAGTTTCAAACGGCTGGGTGTTTTGGCTCACGAAGGCGCGGGGTGCAGGCCGTTTGATATCAGCCGCAGCGGATTTCTGATGAGCGAGGCGGCTGCGGCAATTTGTCTCGAATCGCAAAGCAATCACCCCATCGCGCGAATCGATCGACTCGCGATCAATGGCGATGCAGCGCATCTGACCGGAATTGATCCAGCCGGCAGGGCTTTGAGGCATATGCTGAGCGCCGTGATGGGTTCGCAGCCGGTCGATCTGGTGCACGCTCATGCAACCGGAACCACGCTGAACGATCCGGTTGAACTGGCAGCCATCGAATCATGCGCGGAGAACCATCGCCCGACCGTTTATTCCCATAAAGGCGCGCTGGGGCACAGCCTCGGCGCGGCCGGATTGGTCTCGGTTGTGCTCAATTGCCTGGCCCATCGAGACGGTTTGGTTCCTCCCAACGTGCGAACGACCCAGCCGCTGGCCACGAATCGGGTGGAACTCTGCGAGAAATCAATTCGCAAGCCGATCCGTCGAAGCATTGCCTTGGCGGCGGGTTTTGGCGGAGCGATGGGCGCGGTTTCGCTCATCAGTTAAAGCGCATCTTGTGGTATGATTCGGATATGGGACAAGGGGAATGGTTTTACATTTCAAACAACGCACCGGCGGGGCCGGTCAGTCTCGATGAATTGGCGGGCTTGTTTGCATCCCGCCAATTGAACCCTTCCAGCCTGGTCTGGCACGCCGACTTGCCTGACTGGGTGACGGCGGTGCTTGTCCCGGAACTTCGTCACGCCATTGTGCCCCCGCCGGTGGTTTCGGCGGAACCGATCCCATATTTCACACCTCAAATTGATCAGCGGCCCATCCGGTTTGCAGGTTTTTGGATCCGCCTCGTTGCGTACGTCATTGACTCCATCGTCGTTGAAATAGCCGTCGCAATCATGGGTGAAGTCATGGGGATAGCTACGAGCGTTCAACCAATCACTCTTCAAACTGGGCCCAGCGCCATTCATTTGCACCCGGAAGGTGTAATTGGCTTTTTGATGGGCTGGCTCTATTTCTCATTGATGGAAAGTTCCTCGCGACAAGCGACCCTCGGCAAACTGGCGGTTGGAATCAAGGTGACTGACCTGCATGGCCAGCGCATTTCGTTTGGGCGGGCAACGGGTAGATATTTCGCGAAATTCCTGTCGCAGATCATTTTCGCCATCGGTTACATCATGGCGGGGCTCACGCAGCGCAAGCAGGCTCTCCACGACTTTGTGGCATCAACGCTGGTATCGTATCGCTAGAGCGGTTTTCAGGTCAGTGTACACAGTAGCCGCATTTCTCGAACCATCCCTTTGCATCGGCAGCCGTGACGCTGGCGAAGCCGTGGGCTGCGGCCAGTCCCAGTGCTGCGCCGGTTCGCGGTTCGGCGCTGACCA
>DASZXJ010000209.1:0-6984 GCA_035545895.1 Tepidisphaeraceae bacterium
CAAGGCCCGATACGTCTCGATCGCCTGTTGCGCCACCAGCGCTTCCGCGTCGCTCTCAACCATAATCGATTTGGCCAAATGTCCTCCATGACCGGGTTCTGAGCCATTATGCCACATTCGCCACCAATGCGCGCTAGACCCCATTCACAGCCGCTTGCGAGAAAACCTTGTTTCGCCTGGCGTATCCGAGCACTTTGAACGCCTGATAGAGAGCTGCGAAAAAGGGAATGGACGCGACATACGCGTACGCCAGGAAAGGATCTTTGAAATAGACCTCAAACTGCGTGGCGTGCGCGTTTCTGCCCTCGAGCTGAGGTTCCCAAAGCAACAAAGCCAGCGCGCCCAAACCGATGCATACGATAAGGGCCTGTAGAAACGCCGCAGAACTCCGTTTCACGGGTGACGTTTTCACGCTTGCCATGCTTCAACACTAGCCGCGAATTTATCGAATTTCAATATATATTTATCGTATTTCGATGCAATATTAGTGGTATAGCATTCAATGACGGTTCTGAACTTACGCCAATTTTCCACGGCCAAGCAGAAAATAGAGGATCGCGCCAAGCAGCGGAAAGAAAACAATGAGAAGTACCCAAAGCAGTTTCTTCCCATTTTCTCCCGGCCCGGTCAGCACCAGATAAAGGGCATAGATATCAAGCACCAGGACCAACAATCCAGCCAAACCAGCCATGTCTTGCTCCTTCCATGAACCGATGTGCACGCTGAAATCATAACCGATCATGCAGCATATCAGAATGGCGAACTCAATTTTCGGCGGATGTAGATTTGATCGACGGCTGCATTGGTTTTCGACAATGACAACAGATAGAGCACCGCGTCGGCGACATCATCGGGGCTCATCAGCACGCTGCGATCCAGGTCCGGACGAGAAGCAACCACCATCTCGGTATCCACCCCGCCGGGCAGCACCGCGCTCACGCGAATATTATGAGGCTGACACTCCACCGCCAGCGTTTTGGTCAGGCCCATCACCGCGTGCTTGGTGGCCGCATAGACACCTTGATTCGCGTAACCTTTGAATCCCAGCACACTTGAAATGCTGATGATGTATCCCGATTTTTTCGGGATCATCAGCTTGAGCGCTTCGCGACAGCAAAGAAACGTCCCGCGAATATTCACCGCAAGCATCTGATCGGCGTGCTCGGTCTTGAACCCATGGACCGTGCCGTAAAACCCGATGCCGGCATTGTTGATGAGGCTGTCCAGCCGGCCATGAATTTTGCTGATGTGCTCAAAGACGCGAATCACCCGCGTCTCATCCGCCAGATCAACCGGCAGAATGGTGGATGCGCCTTTGGGCAACTCTTGGGCGACCGCGTGCAGTTCCGATTCGGTGCGTGCCGCGAGACACACATGCGCGCCCGCTTTGACGAGTGAATGCGCAATCGCTCGCCCAATGCCGCGCCCGGCGCCGGTAACGAGACAGACGTGATCTCTCAGATCGGACACCATGTGAGCACAACGCGGCCCTTTGGGCCGCCGCCAAACGGAGCAAGACTACTTCGCCGCGACTTTGAGCAGTTCCTTTTCCGCGTCCTTGTTCCACTGGCCGTTCTTTAATTTCGCGGCCACCGTGGGGAAGGATTTATTCAGTTCCGACAGCGGCGTGAGCGGTACATCGTGCAGCATCGGATAGACAATAATCTTGCCCGCCAGCGTGCGATTTTCGATCGCCTTGATCCCATCCATCGCGCCGGCCATGCCGGAGATGGCATCCAGCGAGGTATTCGTATCAAGCTGGCCGGTCTCGACTTTTCTCAGCACGATCTTCATGTCTTCAATCACCGAACCGCTGGTGCCAAACATGTACAGCCTGTTCGCGATATAGGTATCGAGATCCAGCTCATGTTTGGTCGGTGCGGGAATGCCGGCGAAGATGTTGATGATCCCGCCGGGCTTGGAGCCGGCGATGGCTTGATCGACCAGCGCGGGCACAGGAGCCATCAGCGCCCAATAGGTGAATTTTTCGGTGATCTTTTCCTTGCTGGTATTGACCAGCTTGAGCGGCGTTTTATTCGCAGTCGCCAGCGCGTTGGCTTTGGCGCCCAGCGAATTCAATCGCGGATCGTCCATGTCGGTTCCGACCTGCGAAATGCCGGGAATGCCGGCACAGATATTTCGAATGATGTGCATCTGCCCCATCGGCCCGCCGGCGCCGATCACGATGATCGAATCGTTTGGACGAATCTCGGTCGTCGCGGGGATGATCTTGTACGAATCGGCCGCGTTGCTGCCGGTCGTGCCGATCCAGCGGGTCATTCCATAGTGCACGCGACCCACGCCGGTGTTGACCTTGCCGCCGATCTTCTGGCCGCCCAGCACAATGTTCATCAAGCCGCGCGGGGCAAGCTTGTCGTTCAGCGTTTCAATCGTCGCCTTGCTGGCGCCGAAATAGACGATGTCATCGAATCCTTCGTTGGGCAGCTCGGCGACTTTCGATGGATCGACATTCTGCACGGATGCCGGCTTGTTCTTTGACGTAATCTGATCGATGCCTTCAGCTTTGTGGCCGGCTTCGGTGACAACGAGCATCTTTCCGCCCGTCTTCACCGTCTGCCGTTCCTTATTGACATAGGAATCTTCGACACACGCCCACGGTTCGACCAGCGCGACAGCCGATGCGCTTTTTTCTTCACCAACCGGGATGAGAAACCGATCGCCCCTGGAATCGATCGCGACGCGTTCATCGATGATGCAGTATTCCTGCAGGCCGCCTTCAAAATTGTAACCGAAGGCCGCATTGGAACTGGCAGTGGGCAGATCGCGATAATCCGTCTGCACGAGACAGCGTTCGCCGACCTTGTGCTTGGCGACCTTGTCACCGACCGCAATAATCCGGCAGACCACTTCGTGACCCGGTACGACGGGCTTGTTGCCCGGTACGTAGGATTGAATGCCCTTGAGCACGTCCGGCGTCAGGCCGCCGACCACTTCAGACTTACGTGCGTGAGTGTTGAATTGTTTAAGCAGCTTCAAGTCGGAAAAGCACAGACCGCAGGCTTCAACCTTGATGAGAATCTCGTGAGGCCCTGGCTTGGTGACCGCCTTGGCCGGATTGAGCTTGAGCTCGCCGGGACCGACAAGTTGAACGGCGTGTTGTTTTTCGGGAAGTGTCGTATTCATTACTTTCCTCACTCTTTCAAATTTCTATCCACGAATGGACACGAATTTTCACGAAACAGTTTCAGGTCTTTCCATTCATTCGCGTGGATTCGTGTTCATTCGTGGATCAATCCTTGAACCCATTTAACTCAGCATCACCTGGCCGCCCGTCACGGGGACGGCCTGGCCGGTTTCGTATTGTTGTTCAACCAGATAATAGATTGCCTTCATCACATCCGGCGTGGTGCAGCCGCGGCGCATCGGCACCTTGTCTTCGTAAAATTTCTTCACATCGGCGATGGTCTTGGCGCCGGGCACCTTGCCCGTGCGGAGGTACTGCACGAAGAGACCTTTATCCGGATCGCTCCAGAGCGGACCATCAAAAAAATTGCCCGGACAGATGGAATTGACCTTGATGCCATCTTCAATCAGTTCCAGCGCGAAGCTCTGCGTCAATCCGATGCCGCCGAATTTGCTGCCGGCATACGAGCCGTTCTTGTTCGAACCCTGCAAGCCGCTCTTGGAATTGATCTGGATGATGTCGGCCATGTAATCCGGCTTGGCGAGGTGCTGAATCGCCATGATCGGGGCGGCTTTCTGTGTGACGAAGAAGTAACCCTTGTAATTCACTGCTGTAACGAAATCGAAATCCTTTTCCGATTGGGATTTGACGGATTCAGCCTTGAGCACGCCGGCGTTGGAGACGAGCACATCAAAGCCCCCGTATTTGCGGACAACCTGGTGAACAGCGGCGGCGATGGATTCGGAACTGGTGACATTGATCGCAAGTCCAATGGCGCGACCTTTGCCGCGTGCAACACAGATGGCATCGGCAGCATTGATCGAGCCACCTTCATTGACGTCGGTGAGCGCGACGTGCCCTCCTTCACCTGCAAAGGCCTGGGCGATTTCAAGTCCGAAACCCTGAGCCGCGCCGGTGACGATCGCCACTTTGCCGACCACCCGTCCTGCCTTGGTGGAGCCTTTGGCGATCTGCTTGCGATAGGCTTCGACTTCCCACGATTCGATGAATTTACGGGCGTGGTCGGACAAATGATTGATTCCGCCGAGTTTCTTCGCGCCAGCCATCACCTTGATCGAGTCGAGATAAAGATTTCGCGTCGTGTCAGCACCGTTGTAATCGTCGCCGATGGCGAAAAGCCCCAATCCCGGAACGAGAACAACCTTGGCCGGGAACCCGGTCCTGGTCTTGTGGGCATCGAGCACTCCGCGAAGACGGGCGACGGTTGCATCGGGTTTTTCGTCGGCTTTGAGTTCAAACCATGCCGGATAACTGTTGCAGTAAACAAGCTGGTCCGGGTTCAGCGGGCCATTGGCGGTGGCGCTGCGGGCGTCGGCGCTGTTTACAAACGATACCGCGATGTCGGAATCTTCGAACGTCACGACCTTGAGCGAAGAACTCTCCGCGAGCAAACCGCGAAGTGCGGGAGCAATGACGTTGATCGCGGCCACAGCGTTTTCATGTTTGATGGCCGGGCCAAACGAATGCTGCCAGCCGGGGCCCAGCTTGGCGCCGATTTTCTTCAGCAGGTCGCAAGTGATCGCTTGAATTTCATTGGGATCATCCGAAGCAACGATAAGCCCATGATTGGCCATGAAGATCGCCTTGGGCGATTTGCCGTGAGATTTCTTGTGCTCGGCCACCGCTTTTTTCAATTCACGAGCGAGGGTATATCCGGGATCGATATAAGGCAGCCACAGCACATCGTTGCCGAACAGTTGTTTGGTCAATTCGATGCCGCGCGTGTGACACGTAACAGTGTTGACCATCGTCGCGTGCGTGTGCACGACAAATTTATCGGGAATCAGATGATGAAGCAGCGCCTCGACGCTGGGCCGTTGATTGCGGTCGGGATGCAATCGCGAAGCCATGAGCGCTGACTTGTACTTCGCTTCGCGCTGCTCGACATCCGTGCCATATTCGGCGTTGGCGATGGCTTCGAGCTGCGGACGATCGAGCAGCACAAATCCGTCGGCCGCGATGGTCGCCAGTGCCGTGCCCGACGCTTTGACGTGCAGTGTATTGCCGATTTTGACTGACGTATTGCCGCCGCCCGCGAGCACGATGGTCGGGTCCGATCCGTAATAGCGAGAAATCGCGACAAGGGCTTCAATTGGATCGCTGTTTTTATCAATTTTTGGAAAATCGTTCACGGAATAAGCCTCATTTTGTGACACGGGCGTCTCGCCCGTGCCAGTGGTCCTCGCACGGGCGGGACGCCCGTGTCACAGTTAAGTTTCCTGATATTTCCTGATCACCGCAGCACCGAGTTTGGCGAACGCGGTAATACGATCCTCAGCCGTCTTGTAATTCGGATTGGGATTGCCATTGGAATCCACGAATCCAATTTGTCCATGCAATGACAGGAACTGATGACCAGCCGCCACACAGGCGCCTTCCCAGAAGATTTGCTTGAGATCTTCGGGAATCGGCACGCCGTTTTTGCAGGTCGGTTCGATCGGGATCAGGTCCAGCGTGTTGTGCTCGGTGCCGGCCGTGATCGCCAAACCTGCCGCACGCATGGCTTTCACATATTTGCTCAGCACATCGGGCGCGTTGCGCACGGGAATGAACTCGGCCGTGTGCACGTTGCGATCCTTGATGTTTTGGATCAGCCTTTCGACCGGCTCTTCAAATGCGCAGATCGGCGAATTGCCGTCGGCCAGCGTCGGATAGCACGGATATCCGCCCAATTCGAGAATCAGTTTATACGCATCTTCAAATCCGATGAACGTCTCATCGACAAACGCGGGTTTGCCGGCCTTGAGCAGGTATGTCCGCAGATCGTTCTGCACGGTGACGAAATCGTCACTGTTCCTGGCTTTGGTGGCTGCACCGAAAACGGTGTTGAGCTTTTCGATGCGCGCTTCGGGATTGACCCTGGCGAAGGTCGCTTCCTGAAATGCCTGGGCAATGTGCCGTTCCTGCAGGTAGACCGTCTGCCTGGGCGAGCCGTGTCGTTTGACGATCATTTCGACGGCTGAATTTATATTCGTCCCCGTCGGCAAACCGCGCTGGCTGAAGACTTTTTCCGTCGCCTGGATCATCGCATCCATGCGGGTGGAATCATTTTTGCGAATGAGATTCAACAGCCGACTGCCTTGGGGAGTCATTTTCGCAAAACGCGTGATTCCTTTGCCGCAGATGTACATTTTGCCGGGGTTGCCGGGATCGTTGATCTTGACGCCCGCTTTGCGCAAATCATCGATCATGCAGATGATTTCCAGCCCGAAGAGCGGGAAGATTTTTTTCGACTTGGCGAGCTTGATGAACGGCCCATAGACGTCGTAATCGTAATAATTCGAAACGCCGAGCACACCGACGGACTGCTCGCTGGCCAGATCGACCGCCTGCTGCACCGTATTAAACGCCGAGAAATTCGGCGGCAGATGGATGTGTGAATTCACCTTAGGCCGCTGTGATGGCGCATAGCCTTTGCCCGCAAGGTCCTTCATTTCAGCGACCGAGCTGATATCCCGCAATAACGCGAGAGATGTTTCAACTGCACTGGTCATTCCCATTCCTCGAATGATTTCAAACGTGACATCGCCCTCTCGGCCATGCCTCCGAACTTTGCACGGGCGAGACGCCCGTGTCACAAAAACACCTATGCCATCGCCGGCACGCGGAAAATCTTTCGCGGCGGCAGATGCAGGCCGACGCTTAATGCATCCTCGGCTGCTTCCTTGATCGCTTCGCCGATGGTCGGATGCGCAAAGACCGTCTCGGCCACATCGTGCATTGACACTTTCTGCTGCAACAACGCGCTGGCCGATGCGATGCATTCGGTCGCGTTGTGACCGATCATGTGCGCGCCCAATAGCGCACCCGTTTCACGA
>DASZXJ010000210.1:0-11447 GCA_035545895.1 Tepidisphaeraceae bacterium
ATGGACGGATTGAAGCGGACTTCAAAGACCCATCATACCCGCGAAGCCCCGCCCGCCGTGTCATCATTGATCCGCGTAAGGAACGAAAAAAGCGGCTCAACACCGCACGGGCACAGGGCATCGGGCGGACACTCGGAAGGGGTTGAGGATGAAACGCAAACAAATCAATGGTGCGTATCTCGCCCCGATGCCCGTCGTGACAACTCGGAAGGTTCGCGGCCCTCTTGGTTTTGTTAGGCGAGCGAAGCGGTCAGACGGCGGAATTGACGTATGCTCAAACATGGGCAACGCCGATGAGATTGAGCGGTTACGATTGCACGCCGACAGGGAAGCACAGAAGCGAATTGACGTTTCGCGGTCTTGACCGACGCACGGAGACGCACGATCCGATCTGACCGGAAACTAAAATACTATGAATGTGATTGGTTGTCGATACCATGCTTTTCAACGTGGGCGGAAGTAAGCGGGAAACCATGTCTTCTGTCTGGTCTTGTCCAACGGAAAATGATATCGCCACAAACAATAGGTAACGCAATCCAATTCACAAAAAGCCAGTATGGCCCTTCTGGATCATTGCCGTCCGTATGCATTAGGTCCAACTTCCATGCCAACGCTTGAGCGATTACGCTAATAAGGCCAAAAGCCGCCCCAACGCTCAACCCCGGCCTAAGTCGATCTTCGGTTGAAGGGTCTTGACCTGATTCAGTGCTTAGCGCAACTCGGACGAAAATCGTAAACGGGACAATCACAAAGCCTGAAAGAAGTGCAAGTGCTGCAAACAAAATGAATTCAATCAGGAATCCTTCAAGATCGCCACCTGGATACCCCGCATGGATGAAGAACGGATAAGAATAGACCCCGATGCCAAGGGCAACGATTGTGCCACAATAAAAGCAGGATGCATGTTTCCAAAGGTGAGGAATCACAGTTCGTTCATCCTGCTCCGCTAGCCGGGGATCACCCATCCGGGTGCATTACTCGGATCATCCACCCAAAAACCAGCAGCTAACAGCACGGCATGTGTAAAGGTGTTGCTATTCGGGCCAGCCGCTTTGTAATCGTATCTTTCATCAAGTTTGTTGGCTTCAATATCCATTGCTACTAGCGCGTCATGTGCGTCTTGTCCATCGACGGGCAGTGGAGCAGAAGGCATTCTACCGAGGTCATCATCAATATCGGAGTCGGGAACGTAGACGAGCTTTCCAAATCCCAGAAACAGTCCTTTTGGCCCCGAATTCCTTTGAGGTTTTCCAGAAATTGTTCCAATGACTTGATCGGTGTCCACACGTTGAATTCTAATGTATGAGTGTATCGTCCCGCCCGCACCCGCGCTATGCCATCCTATCGAGAGCTTTATTTCGCATTTGTACGAGAGCGCAGCAGTGTGCTTCTCTGTCTTTTGTCCATCAGGGTCTAGGCTCGCGACCGGATTGCTCTTTTCCATCTGATACAAGTTCATTCCATCGTCGTATCCGATTGGGTCCGTCTGAATCCATCGCCCAAGAGTTGGATCGTATGACATGGTTAGATTCTCCTTCCGGGGTTATTGGTGAGTTTGAATTTCAGTTGTTCGGTCTTTCGCATTGCCTGACGACGCTCCGTGATGAGCGTCTTTAACTGCGTCTGGAATCTCGGTTGCCGTTCAATCGTCCGTGCCCGTCGAAACACGTCGGCATCACACGGATTGAACAGGTAAAGATCGTGGAGCGTATCGCGGGCCTTGATCAATTCGCCCTCACGCTCGAATTGATCCACGAGCCGCCGAAGTTGATCGGCTTCCTTCTCCGGTGGGCAGGACAACTTGATCCGCCGTGGCTGGCCGATGTTCTTGGGCAGAAGTAGCGATCCCCGCTTCCGCTCGACTCCATGCTTCCGCAAGAACCGCTGCAAGTCCCGTTGCTCATTGTTGCCGTGGAAGTTCTGCCGTGCGGAATCGACATAACACTGCCGGGCTTTATCCAACTCACCGTTAGCCTCTGCATGATGGGCGGCGATGGTTAAGAACAGCGACCGCTCCTCAATCCGTAGGAACTCGCCAAGATTGAAGAAGAATTCTTCATTGCGTTCAGGCGGCGGGATCGGACGATCCGGGTACTTCTGGCGGTAGCGATGCTTGATTGCAGTATCAGCGGCTTCATAAGCACTGTCGGGGAAGTGCGGATCATCCGGCGAAAATTGGAGCGCCCGAGCGGACCAGAGAAGCGTTTCAGCATATCGTGCGGCATCACGTAACGACCAAACACGAGTTTTGAGAAACAGCGCGAATTCCTCAGCGGGCGAAAGTGATCGGAAGTACATATCGCTTCGCTGTTCCTTCGCTGTCGGCGGGAGATACATCTTGCGATAGTGGTCGTCATCCGGGGCGGCCATTCCAGCGGGGTTGCTCGCCTCGACATTGAACGAGACGCCGCACCCATCATCCCACCGTGCGTAGACATGCCTGCGGTTGACCGCCAAACGCACCGGGTATCCAAGGCGGCGAGCGACCGCTGTAACAAGTACCGGGATGGATGAGCAACTTCCCCAGCGCCGTTTTGGATCGTCCGACAGCAACCCGTGGATGAAGGCGTTGCGCGAATCGGTGAAGTGCGAGTAGCCGCTACGGTCCAAGTCGGCCTTCACCTTCGGATCGTACGCGGCTCCGAAGTGGAACTTGACGACGGTGACAAGCAGCGCCATCCGCCACATCGGTTCGGAATGGCCCCAATCAGGGTCGTTGGGGAAGCGGTGCATATTCCGTTCGGTGCTGGCTCTTATGGACGCGGCCAGTTCATCGAGCCGGGCGAGACAGCGCGGGATGCCGAGGGTTTCGCTACCGGGCAGCGTGGGGGCACACAACAGGTTCAACAACGCAATGTCTTGCTTCTCGAACTCGGATGGTTCGATTTCAAGTAGATCATTCAGCAGAGTTGTGCAATTCGCGGTCGATTGTGGACTCACAGGCAGGGAGCGTCTGGGCACGGGACGATCTAAGACGGTTGTTGACTTCCTGTCGCTCAACCGAACCTCTCAGTTAGAGGATAATGCGGAGTCTATTGTTTGCTTTCGTGGTGTCAAGCACGAAATTGTTAAACAAGAGCCGCCCAGCAATAACAGGCTGGACGGTTTAATTCATAATAACAAGCATCACGGCTCAACGTGCCGTTTGATCTTCTCACGGGCATGCTTTTCAATTTGCCGCACCATCGAACGTCCGCCGCTCACGTCGGCGGATCGGGCGGCGTAGTTCCTGGAACGCACGCAAGATCGAGTGTTTGATGACCTTGCCCGCATACATGCGGAACTTGAAACCCAGTTCGAGCCGGTACTTTTCAACGGCTTGCGGTGAATCTTTGGGATCAAAGCGTGGCTGCCTTTGATAGATTTCGAATCGATCAGCCGATGAAGTCGCCCCAGCGCATTTGGATGGCAATCAGTCCAACGATGACCGCGGTTTCAGCGCGGAGAATCCGCCCGCCAAGCATCCATGAATGCGCCCGGTCTGCCAGACTGGATCGCTCGGCATTGGAAAAACCGCCTTCCGGCCCGACAAGTAGAACGATCCGCCGTAAGGCAAGTCGCGTTTCAGGCCGCAAACGATTCATGCCTTCATGAGTAAATATGAGGGCGGACTTGCTTGTGCAATCGATTTTTGTAGTGAACGGTTTGGGACTGGCGAGCCAAAGGAGAAATCCACATGAATACTCCGTTAAGCCGACGCGATCTGTTGAAAGCATCAACCCTTGTTGCGGGCGCGGGCTTGACTGCGCCGTTATGGCAGTCGCCATTATTCGGCGCTGATGCCGCGCCGGCACCCGCAACGCTGCCCAAGCTGCCCCCAATTCCCCCGCTGCCTGCGATTCCTTCAATTCCATCACCCCGCCCGGCGCTTGGCTCGGTGCCTTTGGGTGACCAAGCCAACTATGCCGAAGCGAAAATGGATTTCCCCATCGAAAAAGGCGCGTTCGAACCGACTTGGGAATCCATTGCCCGGAATTATCCGGCCAAGGACATTGCATGGCTACGCGAGGCGAAGTTCGGCTTTTGGGTGCATTTTGGACCGCAGTCGGCCGGTCAAAGCGGCGACTGGTATGCCCGCAAACTTTACCAAGAGGGAACGCCCGCTTACCAAAATCATATTCGGGATTACGGCCATCCATCGGAAACCGGCTACATGGATGTGCTCCACCAATGGAATCCTTCTGCCTTGGATCCGGAAGCGCTCACGAAGGTCTATCACGATGCCGGCGCCCGTTTCCTGATTATTCAGGGTGTGCATCATGATCAGTTCGACAACTGGGATTCGACATACCAGCCGTGGAATTCCGTCAACCTGGGTCCCAAGCGCGATATTGTGGGCGCGTGGCAGAAGGCGGTCCGGGGGCAAGGCATGCACTTTGGCGTGACGTTTCATCACGACTACAGCTGGTTCTGGTATCAGTCGGCCTTTGCGGAAGACCGAACCAACGACAAGGGAAAGCTCGGCGTTCCGTACGATGCTGCTCGCCTGACGCTGGCGGATGGCGTGGGTAAGTGGTGGGAAGGGTTCGATCCGCGTTTGCTTTACACGGTCAACTTGCGTGAGTACGCCCAGATGTATAACGCATATGATCGCACCGGCTCGGGTCCGCCCAGCGGTATATGGACGAATCATCAGGAATATGGGCATTGGTACGCCACCTGGTGGGCGCTGCGTATCATGGACGTGATCAACAAATACGATCCCGATTTTATTTACACGGACGGCAATTCCACCCGGCCATTTTCGGGCGATCACACCGGCATGGGATACAAGTGCGACGCCATGTCGCGCGTGCTGGCGCATTATTTCAACCGCGCCACCGCGCGGCGCGGTGCGCCCGACACGTTTGCCATCGTCAAACACCATCAACCGGTCAACGGCATCGTCAATACTTCTGAAAACCGATATCCGGCCGATATCAAGACGGATCAGCCCTGGATCGGCGAAACGGCGGTGGGCGACTGGTTTTATGGTCCGAACTTCACCTATGACTCGGGCATGGTAATTCGGCATGTTCTGGAATGTGTCTCTCGCGATGGCGCAGTAGCCATTTGCGTTGCCATCAGACCGGATGGTTCGCTCGATGAGGGCAGCAAGAAGATGCTCGCGGAAATCGGCCAATGGATGAGAATCAATGGCGAAGGAATTTATGGAAGCAAGGCTTGGACGAAGCTGGGCGAAGGGAGCAACCGGCTCCCCGCCGGCGCGTTGTCTGCCCGACACGCTAATTATGCGTTCACCAATGAAGATTTCCGCTTCACGGCCGGCAAGGACGGCAGTCTTTATGCCTATTGCATGACCGTGCCCAAAACCGGGGACAAACTTAAAATCACGTCGCTGGGCACAACGGCTGCGGCGCTTCCCGCGCCGATTAAAACAGTCTCGCTGCTGGGCAGCGAATCAAAGCTCGCCTGGACTCAGGAAGCCGATGGGCTTGCGATCACTTGCCCGGACACGATGTCGTTCAAGAGCGCGATTTGCTTTAAGGTGACGTAGCAACAACTTCATCGGCTCATGCTGCATCACGGTGCCGGCGTCGCCTCATCATCCCATTGCCGCGCGGATGGCGCGCCGATCCGTTCCCATTTTGGGAACTCAGCGACCGTTTCAGTGCATCCATCAGATTGATCGTCGGAGGCGGAACGTCCGAATCGTGGTCATCCGACACAGCGACCGTCTTCTTTCCCGTTCGTTTGCGCTCGATCAGTTGTTCCAGGCTTTCGCGGTAGTCATCTTTCATTTCCGACAAATCGAGCGGATGGGTCATCGCTTCGATCAACTGATTCGCGACAGCGAGTTCCTTGGGGTTGGGTTTGGATCGCTCGGCGCTGGCGGGAAGACTGTCTTCCAGCGAAAGCACCTCGTCCGCGTAATGCATCGTATGCAGGACGATGCCCTGTCCCATCACGCGCAAGGCGGCCAGTTGCTGGCGTTCGCGCATGACGAACCGCGCCACGCCAATGCGGCCGCTGTTTTTCATCGCTTCATAGAGCAGCCTGTACGATTTTCCGCTTCCATCGGCGGGCGTGATGAAATAAACCGCGTCAAAATAGATCGGATCGATCTCTTTCAACTCCACAAACTGCTCGATCTCGATTGATTTGCCCTTTTCGGGCTTCAGTTTGTCGATCTCCGATTCATCGACGATGACATATCGATCCTTGCCCACCTCGATCCCTCGGGTGGTGTCCTTGAAATCAAATTCCTTGCCAGTGTCCGGGCAATAAAGTTTTCGTCGCAATCGGCAGGTGCCGTCCTTGGAGAGCATGTGAAAGCTGACGGTTTTTTCGCGAACGGCGGTTTCAAGTTGAATGGGAATGCTCACCAGCCCGAAGCTGATCGTGCCTTTCCAGATGGGGCGTGCCATGATGTCCGTCCTCAAGCGGCCGAGGCGCGGGCGACGACTTTGTGCAGGTCCACGCGGGACTTTTCAAAATCACGCCACGGATCCTCTTTGCGCTTCTCGAGATATCGCGCCGCCATTTCCACCGTGAAATAAGCGGCCGAGGATAGTTTCCCGAGCTCCTCCCATGAGATCGGCATGGATACAGGCGCGCCGTCACGGGCGCGAGTTGAATACGGCGCCACAGCCGTTGCGCTGCGGCCGTTGCGGTGATAGTCGAGGTAAATCTTCCCGCCTCGCAAATCCTTGCGCATGTTGCCGACAAACAGGTCCGATTCGTTGCCCAGCGATTCGACGATCGTCTGGCAGAAGGATTTGCCGGCTTCCCAGTCGATGGTCGGCTGGATGGGGATAGTGATGTGCATTCCCTTGCCGCCGGACGTTTTGAGAAAAGTCGGCAGGCGAAGTGCCGTGAGCTTGCGATGCACAGTGCGCGCGGCTTCGCTAACTTGCTTCCACTTGATATCGGGGCCCGGGTCCAGATCGAAGATCAGTTGATCTGGATGATGGATGTCATCGTTGTGGCAATTCCACGTGTGGATTTCGAGAACCCCGATTTGTACCAGGGAGATCACGCCAGCCAGATCATCAACCGTAACGTGCATTTCGGGCGTTTTCTTCAGGCTGACGTTGACCTTATGCACATCATTGGGCAAGGTCTCGGACCAGTTTCTCTGGAAGAAGCATTTGGAAGATGTTCCGCCCGGGCAGCGCACCAGCGCCAGCGGACGATTGATCGCGTGGGGCAGCATCCAGCGCCGGGCCTGTTCGTAGTATGCGGCGATATCGTGTTTGGTCACACCTTGGTCGGCATACAAAACTTTGTCAGGATGAGACAGCTCCACGCCGGCGATTGGTTTGTTGTTGCTGTTGCTATTATTCGATGCGGATGATTTAGATTTCTTAGGCATCGGAGTTTTGGATTGCGGCATAACTTCCTTCGGATCGATGGGCCTTTCGCGGACGATTTGCGAGGCCGGTTTATCCGTGCGCAGC
Source organism: Tepidisphaeraceae bacterium (assembly GCA_035545895.1). GTDB lineage: Bacteria > Planctomycetota > Phycisphaerae > Tepidisphaerales > Tepidisphaeraceae > DASZXJ01. The sequence continues at coordinate 7,401 of DASZXJ010000210.1, forward strand.
TCGATGAAAACTGGGTGTCGTAATCGGCCATCGCGAGTCCAACCGGTGAACCGAACTTCACCGATGAGCGTCGGCTTAACCCAATGTGCGTGCAATCGCTCGCGCGCGGGCGGGTCGATATCGAGAGATGACTGCCTGACCCGCAATTGTTCGAGATGCTTGTGCAAATCACGCAGTATCTTGTCGCCAAACCCGGTTCCGACGCGCCCGGCATAGACCAGTCGTTTTTTATCGTCGTGATATCCCAGAAGCAGCGACCCAAAGCCCTGACGGCTTCCCTGTGGATCGGAATAGCCGACGATGATGAATTCCTGCCTTTGGTTGCACTTGCTTTTAAGCCAGGTCGGATCGCGGCGGGAGACATAGGGCGCGTCCACACGCTTGGAAATAATTCCTTCCAGATCCATCTGGCAGGCCTTTTTCTCGACGGCGTCGCCATCGCCGATGAAATGGTCGCTATAACCGATCTCGGAGGAAAGACGGCTTTTCGCAAGAATGGTTTCGAGCTGTTTTTTGCGTTCGATTAACGGTGTCGCCCGTAAATCAACGCCGTTACAAAAAGGAAGATCGAAAACGTAATAGCGGAGACGGACTTTTTCCTTGTCTTTCAGCATGGCTTGAAGCGCCTGGAAATCGCTATGACCTTTTTCATCGAGCGCGACCACCTCGCCATCAAGCAGTGCGGAGTCAACCTTGAGTTTTTCGAGCCTGGAAGCGATTACGGAAAATTTGCTGGTCCAATCGTTGCCGTTACGGGTGATGAGCTTGACCTTGCCGGCCTTGACCTGCGCAATGATGCGATAACCGTCAAACTTGATTTCGTGCAGCCACTGGTCGCCTTCCGGGGGTTTTGTCGAGAGAATCGCCAACTGCGGAGTGAAATGTGCTAGCAACGCTGATTTAATGCCGCCGGAGAGATTGGCCATCTTTTTCGCATCGGATGCCCAGACATCATTGCGGTCATCCGCGATCTTTTCGATCGAGCGGCGAGTTTTCACGCTCTGCGGTTCGTCTTTAAGAATATCGCCTTTTGAAGAAGCATATTTGTCTTTTAGTTTGAAAAGCAACCAGTTTTTTCCGTCATCTCCTGCTCGGCCATGCATTTGCACGAGTGTCCATTCGCCATTGAGCTTGTGGCCGTGTAACGCAAAATGCAATTTGCCGGCCGCCAAACCTTCATGCGGATCGTGCAGCGGCTCCCAAATTCCCTTGTCCCACAGCAACACCGTGCCGCCGCCGTATTCACCTTGCGGAATAACGCCCTCAAAGTTGCCGTAGTCAATCGGATGATCTTCCACCTGTACCGCGAGTGACTTTTTACCCGGATCCAGCGAAGGCCCCTTCGGCACGGCCCAGCTCTTCAGCACCCCATCGAGTTCAAGACGAAAATCATAATGCAATCGCGAAGCATCATGTTTTTGAATGACGAAACGAAGATTCGATATGCGCTTTTTACCCGCGACGCCTTTAGGCTCGGGCGTGCGATTAAAATGTCGTTTCTGATGGTAGGTGCTTAATCCCATAAAACCCGGCGCGAGCGAGTGTCTGGTTGCGCCTCCTTGCGATGATCGAAAATAAGCCTCCTGATTCTTATTTCACAGCCCGATCAATGATATTCGCGCGTGCAAAACCAGCCATCGGTCACGGCATGACCGGGCCGTCGTATTTGCCCCTATTCGTTGTAATAAGGATTGATTTACGACGGCGCAGGTGCCGTGACCGTCTCAGCTTCGATGAATTTCCCCTTGTCCAGATGCAACAACCGCGACGCTGCCGCCGCGGAATGCGGATCGTGCGTGACCATAATGATGGTCTTGCCGAAATCCTTGTTCAGCTTCTGAAGGAGCGACAATAATTCCTTGGCGCTGCCGGCATCAAGATTGCCGGTGGGTTCGTCGGCAAGGATCAGATCGGGATCAGTCACCAGTGCACGAGCGATGGCGACGCGCTGCTCCTGTCCGCCGGACAGTTGGCGAGGAAAATGATCGAGGCGATCTTCCAAGCCGACGAGCTTGAGAGCGGTGGACGCATTGTCGCGCCGCTGTTTGCGACCCAACGAAGTGAGCTTGAGTGGCAGTTCCACATTTTCGATGGCGGTCAGCACGGGGATCAGGTTAAACGCCTGGAACACAAAACCCAGATGATGGTTTCGCCATCGCGCGAGATTTCGCTCGTCCATGGTGGCAGGCTCTTCACCAAGGACGATCAATCGACCATCGGTGGGCTTATCCATTCCGGCAATCAGATGTAGAAGCGTGCTTTTACCCGAACCGCTGGGCCCCATCAGAGCGACGAATTCGCCGCGATTGACGGTGATCTCGACGCGCTCCAGCGCTGTGACCTTGACCTGCCCGCGCTGAAATTCCTTGGTCAGATGAATGGCTTGAACAATGGCTTCGGACACTGGGGTTAATCCTTTAGTTTGCGCCTTTCTGGATTTTGACGGCATCGCCGTCTTTTAACGTATCCGGCGGAGCGACGATCAAATCTTCGCCGCCGATCAAGCCCTTGCGAACTTCAACCTCGCCATTTGAATTGGGTTGGCCGGCAACGGTCACGCCGCGTTTAACGGCCTTGCCCGCTTCGACAACGAACACCCCGCCATCGCGCATGGCGCTGGCGGGCACGGTCAGCCGCAGCCTCTGATCGGCAGGCACCGATGCTGCCGCCTGCGTGCTGGCCAGTTTCTTTGGCGAGAGAAACGACACGGTCGCGTTCATGTCTGGTTTGAGCAGTTCATCCGGCTTGAGCACTTTCACGCGCACCTGCACGGTGGCTTTCTGGCGATTGGCTTCGGGGGAAATCAGATCGACCTGGCCATCGTATTTCCGATCGGGATACGCATCGGTCGTGATCCAGCATGGCTGCTGCGATGAAACTTTGGAGAAATCATTCTGGCTGATGTCGAGTTCGACGCGCAAATCATTCAGGTCGGCCAGCGAAACGACATATCCCTTGGCGCCGCGGTCGCCGACAAACCCGGTGGTGACAAATTCGCCCACTTCGACGTTGCGCGACAGGATCGTGCTGTCCATCGGCGCGCGAATCACCGTATTTTCCAGATCAAGAGCTGATTGCGCCAAAGCGCCCTGCAATTGGCGAACGGTCGCGCGCTGGGCGGCGATCTGTTCCTTGCGCGGGCCGGCTTTGATCATGTTCAATCGCTGCTGGCGGGCATCGACCTGGGCCTTTCGCGCATTCAAAAGCGAGGTGGCATCATCAAATTCCTGGCTGGAGATTGTACTGGTCGATTGCAGCGCTTTAAGTCGGTTGTAGTTGGTTTCGGCATTGTGAAAATCAGCGCGGGCCTGCTCGAGATCAGCCATTGCTTCGCCGATTTCCTCAGCGCGCGAACCGGCTTCGAGTTCGTCTAATTTCGCTTGCGCATTTTCGACAAGCCCCTGCTGCTGGGCAACGCGGGCTTTGTATTCATCATCCTCAAGCCGCACGATGACTTCGCCCTTGATAACCTTGTCGCCCATTTCCACGCCGATCCACGCAACCCGGCCAAGCACCTTGCTCGCCAGTTCGATCTTATGAGCAGCCATGATGTAACCCGTCGCGTTGAGCGCGACGAGATCGTTGTCGGTGACAGCGCCTTCGGGAATACGAACGCGAATCACCTGCACCACCGGAGTTGCCGATGCGCTTCGCCACTGCAAGGCCGCGGCACCCGCACCGATCAGCAGGATGACGAGAACCACCCAAGGCCAAACCGGTCGCTCATTCCGCCGAGCCTTGTGATCCTTATGAATGCGAAGTTTTTCGAGGTCGCTGTCCATGAATTCATTCAGAGCCACGAAGGCACGAAGAATACGAAGTTGAACACGAAGAAGAAACATTATGCTCAATCTGCTTCGTGCTTTCTTCTTCTCTTCGTGGCTTCGTGGCTCTTAATCTGATTCGACGCTTCATCTAAATATCCCTCATCGCGGCGATGATGGTTTTCTTCGCCGCCGACCATGCCGGCAGGAATCCGCCCACCGCGCCAATTCCCGCCGCGAACAGCAGACCGAACACGACCGCCTGAGGCGTCACTCTGAAATT
>DASZXJ010000211.1:0-5168 GCA_035545895.1 Tepidisphaeraceae bacterium
GGTACTTAGGCATCCACCTACACACGCTTTAAGCCCAGTGATTCCGCCTAACGCTCGAGGCCTCTGTATTACCGCGGCTGCTGGCACAGAGTTAGCCGCCTCTTCCTCTGGGGTAGATCAGAACTTTCTTTCCCCTGACAGGAGTTTACATCCCGAAGGACTTCTCCTCCACGCGGCGTCGCTCCGTCACACTTTCGTGCATTGCGGAAGATTCGTTACTGCAGCCCCCCGTAGGAGTCCGGGCAGTGTCTCAGTCCCGATGTGGCTGGTCGTCCTCTCAGACCAGCTACGCGTCATCGCCTTGGTAGGCCGTTACCCTACCAACTAGCTGATACGATATCGCCTGCTCCCAGAGCACATTGCTGCTTTTGAGAATCCCGACATGCGTCGGGATTATATCATCAGGTATTACCCACCCTTTCGGATGGCTATCCCTGTCTCCGGGGCACATTAGCGATACATTACTCACCCGTCCGCCACTGGTGTATTGCTACACCCGTTCGACTTGCATGTCTTAGCCACGCCGCCAGCGTTCAGGCTGAGCCAGGATCAAACTCTTCAATTAATTTTCTTGGCACGAATCATTCCTCATGCACTATGTGGAACCCAGCCAGCAAGCTGACCGGGCTTTGATAATGACTGACAGTTTCGTGATTCGCGTTTATCCTCGAAATGAGTTTGTCCACCGATCAGATTAAGACAATCTGTTCGGCTTGTTACTGCCTGCCGGTGGCAAAACCGGCGGGTCAGTCGATCCATTCAATCCTGACGAGTCGGGACCAAATGAATCGAATTTGCAAGGCTCAAACATTCTCGTTGGCTTCTATTCAAAAAAATGATCAAGGAAGATCACTATCTTGCGTGTAACCACAAGGATGCTTGAGATCTTTGTTGCATCTGCCTCGGCTAAGAGGCAAACGACTTCTGGATCGTCAGAACACTTCAGTACACCAAAGCATTCTGACACACATCCTCGCGGCTGTCCGACTATTCACTTGTCAAAGAGCACGATTTTCTTCCCACTGCTCCGTTCAGAGCGGGGCGAATACTATCGTCGGTTAGACGACTGTCAATGGCTGTCGCAGAAATTTTTAATCACTACTAGCAGCCGACGTCTTTCGCCACCGCGGTTAAAAAGCACCGCAGCATGGCGTCGGCCGAAGGTTTGAACTTGCCGAATCCGCCAAAACCGAAGAATCATTATTTCCATTTCATGTTCAAGTGTCAAGGGCTTAGATAAGAAATAAAAAGGACTTTTTTGTCATCAACAGGGTCTTGCGTGAAACAAACAAGATTGTCATCCTGTGCCGCATAAGGGCCAAGGGCACTTGGAGTTGCAGCATGCAGGAGAATCGGGTCGTCGCCGATACGGGTCGCAACCCTCAGGCATTGTGCGCGGATACTGCCCTTCGGATCGCGAGTTGGACCTGGTTTGCGTTTCTCGCATTCCCATTCATTATTTTTCTGGCGTTGATCTGGCACCTTATGGACAACGACAACCTCCAGCCAAATCCTGAACTGGCGGATACGTGGTTTTATGCGTCCATGGGTTACATGGTCTTTGCAGTGCCACTGGCCTTTTTCGGACGAAGCCGGTTGTTCAAGGGATATTGGGCGGGCGAGATCGTGCCGCCGCGCGAATACCTGATGGGAATGATTCTCATCTGGGGTGCAATGGAAATTGGCGGGCTGTTTGCGCTGGCTGGTTGTCTGATCAGCGGCACTTTGCTGCCGAATCTGTTGCCTGCGTTGTTGGCATTCATGTTGTTCACGCCGTTGTGGCCGAATGGTCACGCGATGACTCGACCGCTCGTGAACGAGCATGATCCCGGTGAGTATGAGGAGCCGCGCTAAACGGAATCGCGCGACCGATTGCTGAAGCATGGACGAGACTGAAAACAGGCCGTTGTTCATTTTTCCCCGATGGGCAAACTACGCACTTCCGGGATTTGTGATGTTTGTGTTGGGCGCTGCGCTTTACGTTCCCACCGTTGTCAGCTTCGGATTTTCTCCAAAAACCACGGACGTGGGATACCAGCCGGTTCAGCCGATTCCATACAGCCATGCTTTGCACGTCGGCGAACTCGGCATGGATTGCCGGTACTGTCACACTACGGTGGAAACGGCGCCGTTTGCAGCGCTTCCGGCCACGCAGACGTGCATGAATTGTCATGCGAGCATCAAATCTGAAAGCCCAAGCCTTGCCGCGCTCCGAACCAGTTGGACGAACGGCACATCAGTCCCCTGGATCAAAATTCACGATCTGCCCGATTACGCCTACTTCAATCACTCAGCCCATGTGGACAAAGGCGTCGGCTGCGTCGTATGCCATGGGCGCGTCGATCAGATGGAACAGGTATACCAGGCGAAAACCTTGAGCATGGCATGGTGCCTTGATTGCCATCGTGCGCCAGAGAAATACATCCGTCCGAAGAACGAAGTGACAAATATGTCATATGTTCCCGCAGGCAACGATCAACTTGCCGTGGGTCGCGAGTTGAAAAAGGAATATGGTATTCGCGATACGACTTACATGACGAGTTGCTCAACGTGTCACAGATGAAAGTGGTCAGCGATCAGTATGCTTGAATATTGGCAAAGTCTCGAGCAATTGGCGAACAGTCCTGAAACCCTGGAGCGCATCTCCAGGGAGTTTCCCGACTATCAGCCCGAGCAGATTATCTCGCTGTCGCGCCGGCGGTTCATGAAGCTGATGAGCGCCTCGATGGCGCTGGCCGGCATCACGCTCACCGGTTGCCGGCGATGGCCAAAGGAGGAACTGGCGCCCTATTCGAGCAACCCGCGAGAGTCCACCCCCGGGACAGCCCAACATTTCGCGACTGTTTACGAGATTGGCGGAGTCGGGCATGGACTATTGGTCACCAGCTACGACGGGCGACCGATCAAAATTGAGGGCAATCCTTCGCATCCGTATTCAAAAACATTTGACGGCAAGCTCGGCGCTGCCGATGCGTTTGCACAGGCCAGTCTGCTCGAATTGTATGATCCGGATCGCAGTCGTTTTCCGGTCAATCGCACAGCCGCGTCTCCGCGACAAGCCAGTTGGGTGGAATTTGAGTCGATGATGGCAAGCCTTTCGCCACTGGATGGCAAAGGTTTTGCCGTTTTGTCCGAAGCAACTTCGAGTCCAAGTGTTCTCGCGCTGCGCGATGAAATTCTTAAATCCCGACCGCAGGCACAGTGGTTTGAACACGAGCCGATTGTTCAGCAAACGTCGCGGAAAGTGCTTGATCTTACAAACGCAGATGTCGTGGTCCTTCTCGATTCCGACCTGTTTGGCGCGCATCCCGCACACGTTCGTTATGCGAACGATTGGGCCAAGCGACGGCGCAGCGCAGATGAACATCGCGGGATGAACCGCATGTATATGGCGGAGTCCGCGCTGACCATCACCGGATCAGTCGCCGACGAAAGAATCGGGGTTCGGCCATCTCGACTTGGACACATCGCGATGGCGGTCGCTGCCAGGCTTGGGGTCAGTGGATCAGTCGCTCCCGCGAATCTGTCGCCTGAAGAAATAAAATTTGTCGATCACGCATCTGCCGATTTGAAAAACAACGGTGTGATCAATGCGGGTGATCATCTGCCCGTCGAAATCCAACAGATCGTCGATGCAATCAATCAAAGCATCGGCGCGGTCGGCAAGCGCGTCACCCATTTGCAGGCGCCAGCCAATCCGGCTCAATCGATTTCCAAACTTTCCGAGCAAATCAAATCCGGTGCGATTACCTCGGTTCTGATTATTGGCGGGAATCCGGGTTACAACGCGCCGGCGGATCTTGATTTTGCCAGCGTCCTTTCTTCCGTGCCAAAGAGTGTTCATCTCAGCCTGCACGACAACGAAACGTCCCGCCGCTGCAAATGGCATGTGCCTCGAGCGCACTATCTTGAAAGCTGGGGCGATGCCCGGGCCTGGGATGGAACGGCCAGCATCCAGCAGCCCTTGATCCTGCCGCTGTTTGACGGCAAGTCCGTCATTGAAATCCTTGCGCTGCTGACCAGCAGCGCGGGCAAAAGTCCGCGGGACATTGTTCGCCGGACTTTTGCGACATTGACGGGCACTGATTCCGACAAGGCATTCAATCAGGCGCTTCAGGATGGCGTCGTTCCAACGAGTCAATATAAAACTGCCGCGCTGCAATCATCTTCGCTGTCGGCCGCAATGCCGGCCGAAACCAGGGGATTTGAACTGCGGTTCCTCCCGGATCAAAAGGTGCTGGATGGCCGCTTTGCCAATAACGGATGGTTGCAGGAATTACCCGACTCATTGACGAAACTCACCTGGGACAACGCCGCCCTGCTCAGCAAAAAGGATGCGGATGACCTTGGTGTGACCAATGGCGACATGATTCGCATCAGCGTCGGCGATCGCTCATTGGAAATCGCCGCATTTATCCTGCCCGGCCAACCCATCGGAGTCATCGGCTTGCCTCTTGGATATGGCCGCAGCGCAGCGGGTCGCGTGGGTAATGGCGTCGGGTTTAACGCGTACGTGCTTCGTACCGTGACCGGCTCGACATATCTCTCCGGCGCGACAGTCGCCAGGACAGGAACGACATACAATTTCTCCACAACGCAGGAACATCACATCATTGATGAAATCGGATTCAAAGGCCGCGAAGAGCGCATTGGTGAAAAAGGACATAGCGGCCCGATCATTCGCGAAGCAACATTGGCGGAGTATGAAAAGAACCCCCGCGCGGCGCACGAAGGCCAGCATGAAGCGATTCCCCTGCCGCTCTTTCAGCCTCCGTCCCAGTTCAATAATCCAAATGCCTGGGGCATGGCGATCGACATGAACGCGTGCATCGGCTGCAACGCCTGCGTGGTTGCCTGCCAGGCTGAAAACAACATTCCAATCGTCGGCAAGGATCAGGTCGCCAATGGCCGCGAGATGCACTGGCTTCGCGTCGATCGATATTTCAAAGGAACTGCCGACGATCGCAATCCGGAAATCGCGTTCCAGCCCATGATGTGCGTGCACTGCGAAAACGCGCCTTGCGAGCAGGTTTGTCCGGTTGCCGCAACGACGCACGACAGCGAAGGCCTGAATGTGATGGTCTATAACCGCTGCATCGGGACGCGTTATTGCTCGAACAATTGCCCGTACAAAGTGCGGCGATTCAATTATTTCGACTGGCACAGCA
>DASZXJ010000212.1:0-21175 GCA_035545895.1 Tepidisphaeraceae bacterium
CAGCGGATCACGCGGATCAGGGATCAATTGATCCACCCGGTTCAGCAGGTTGATCCGGCGGTCCACTTCACGCAGCAACAGCACTCCACCATCGGAACTGATCGCGCCGGCGTCAAATTCAGCGAGCACCTGTCGTCGCGCTATAACGCCACTCAAAAATCAGATGAAATATCCGGGTTAATCCCTTTCAAAATCCCAGCGATTTGATGGCTGCCTGAATCAGTTCCGCGCTATTCTTCAGCCCCGCTTCTTCGTTGGCATTCATTGGAATAGGCACAGGTGTTTCCGCGCCGCCGCGATTGACGATGCACGGAACAGACAGGCAGACGTCACTGATGCCGCGATAATTATTCAACAGAGTGCTTACAGGCAATACGCGGTTTTCATCGCGCAGAGCGGCTTCGAGGATTTTCGTCGTTGCAAGTCCAATTGCATAATTGGTTGCACCCTTGCCCTGAATAATTTGATAGGCCGCCATCTTCACGTTCTGGAAAATCTCCGTGCGGTCGCGAACGGTGAGTTTGCCGTGATGCGCGACTGCCCACTCATGCAGCGGCACGCTGGAGACGCTGGCGCTGCTCCAGAGCGGGATTTCGGAATCGCCGTGCTCGCCGGCGATGTAAGCATGAACATTTTGAACCGCGACGTTAAGCCGCTGCGCGATCAGAAAACGAAATCGCGAACTGTCGAGCACCGTACCTGAACCGAAAACGCGCTGGCTGGGCAGGCCGGTGAGTTTCTGCGCGATATAGGTCATCACATCGACCGGATTGGTCACGAGCAGATAAATCGCGTTTGGCGCGGCTTTCAGTAGTTTGGGAATCAGGTCTCGCAGGACCTGCACGTTGGCCTGGGCCAATTCCATGCGCGTTTGGCCAGGCTTTTGCTTGGCGCCGGCGGTGATGACGAGCACATCGGCATCGGCGCAAATGGCTGGATCGTCCGATCCTTCAATGCGGGTCATCGGGACGAACTGCAGCCCGTGATTGAGGTCGAGCACTTCGGCATCGACCTTGGATTTGTTGACATCGAATAGAACGATCTGCCGAGCCACGCCACGAATCATGCAGGCATAGGCAATGGTTGCTCCGACCGATCCCACGCCAACGACGGCGAGCTTTGAAGGCTTTTCCGGCATGCAAATAGTGTAACAGCGAACAAGGTTACTTCATCACTGCGCTGATGCGCGAGGCGGGCAGGGCTTTGGCGGTGTGATGCAGGATGAAACTTTGCCGGCCTTCTTTTCCCATGTAGCGATCGAGCAGGCGCGTGTCGGTTTTCGACAAATCGCAAACCATCAGGGCATCCACGCAATCGGCGAAATGCGGATCGACATTAAACGCCAGCAGCTTCGCGCCCATCTTCAGATATTGCCTCAATAAAACCGGGATGCCCTTGTGCTGCGGTTCGATCTCGCCAACAAGTTCGGAAACATCATCGCTGTCGCGGATGAGTCGCACGGCCGAGCGATCCAATCCTGCAATTCGACCCAGCCGAAATGGATTGCGCGCCTGCACCAGATCCACCAGATCGGGCGGGCAATGATGGGCCTTGAGAAAGCGGACCATCAACTGCTTTGACACCGATTGATAGGTGTTGCTGATGCTCACCGGGCCGAAAAGAAATTTGTATCGCGGGTTTTGAACGACATAGTGGCCGATGCCCTTCCACAGCAGCAGCAGCGGCGAAAAGGATTTTTGATATTCGGCCCGCACAAACGATCGGCCCATCTCCAGCGCCGGCGTGATGTGCCGCAACAGCGCGGTTTTGCATTCGAATAGCGTGCTGGTGTAAAGCCCGCGCTTGCCGGATGAATCAAGGATTTCATCCGTCGGCCCCAGTCGGTATGCGCCGACAATTTCGCGATTGGGTTTGTTCCAGACGAACAGATGAACGTATTGCTGGTCGAACTGATCGATATCGCAGGCCTTGCCCGTGCCTTCGCCGGTGGCGCGGAAAGTGATTTCACGAAGCCGGCCCAGCTCGCGCAGGATATTGGGAATTTGTGCGGCCCGCGCGTGATAGACGCCGCAGTCATCGGCCTCCACCAGCAATTGCCGCGGCGGCAGCGCCTGGACCTCCGCTTCGAGCAATGGCGAGGGAATCGGCTCGATGATCGTTTCAAAGCCGACATCGGATTGAGGCTGCAAGCTCACCTGTGTTTCATGGCGATGTTTGAGCAGATAAGTGCGTTGCCTCAGATAATCGATCAACTCCTGATCCTTGGCGAAGTGTTCGATTCGCCGAAATGGAATGGGCGAGCCAACGCGCGAGATGATTCTCGTCCCGCGAAGGTTAAATACTTCGCGCGCCAGCATCGCGGTGCGAACGCGTGGATGCAACAGGCCCAGGCATTGAAAGAGCAGGCTGTTTCGGCCGTCGAAATAAATCGGCAGTACGGGACAGCGGCATTTCTGGATGATGCGCGCGACGGTCGTATTCCAGGGCGGATCGACAATCTGCCGGGTGCGCAGCTTGAAACTGGCGACCTCGCCGGCCGGGAAAACCGCCAGCACGCCGCCTGCTTGCAGATGACGAAGGCTTTGCCGCAGGGGCGAGACATTGGCGGCGGCGGAATCGGACTTTTCAAATGGATCGACAAATATAAACAGATCACGCAATTCAGTAATCCGGCCAAGCAAAAAGTTGGCCATGACTTTTACGTCATCGCGCACTTCGCTCAGGATGGCGCCCAGGACCAGCCCTTCGAGGGCGCCGAACGGATGATTGGCGACGACTACCAGCGGGCCTGATTTGGGAATGCGCGCCAGTTCCTCCGGCTTGATGTGCCAGCGAACGCGCAGATATTGCAGGACCCGGCCGATGAATTCCTTGTAGGGGGGTGATCCGATCGAGCACTCCGCGTAAAGCTCATTGAGCAGATCGAGCGCCAGCGCCGACTCCGCGGCGTTTTCGGCGAGGCGCGAAATCCGCCCGAGTCCCGATCGATGGGTCGGGAAATTCAGTTTCACCAGTTGTTTGGGCTGCTGCGTTGCGTTCATGGACCCGTCCTTAGGTGCAGCGGCGAATAGGCAGCATACTGTGGGCCTAAAGTAAGTTAGTTGTTACTATATTGACAATTCGGCGCTAATTCAACTGGACTGACCAAAACTGGTGAAATCTCGCCGAACGCTGTTCCAAAGCCATAAAGGCTAATAAACTGGAGCAGCCATGGGAAAACTCTCTTTTGACATTGATGCCATCATTTCCGGCCGATTGCGCCTCTCCGAACAGCAGGCCATGGAGCTTCATAACCACTGCTCGCTGCATGACCTGGGCGCATTTGCCCAAGCGGTTACTCAGAGACTTCACCCGGAAGATTATCGGACTTATGTCATAGATCGCAACATCAACTACACCAACGTTTGCACCGCCAAATGCACTTTTTGCGCTTTTCGGCGCGATCATGAAGATTCGGACGCTTACACCCTCGATCATAACCAGATCGGCGACAAAATCCGCGAACTGGTTGCCATAGGCGGCACGCAAATCCTCATGCAGGGCGGGATGAATGACCGCCTACCCATTGGATACTATGAAGACTTGCTGCGTTACATCAAATCGACATTTCCGACCATTCATATCCACGCATTCAGCCCGCCGGAGTTTGTGGAATTTGAACGATTCTTTGACATGGACGTTCGGGAGGTGATTCGGCGGTTCAAGGCCGCGGGCCTGGACACGATTCCCGGAGGCGGCGGAGAAATCTTCGCGCCACGCGTTCGCAAGCGCATCGGCCTGGGCAAATGCACCGGCGACGACTGGCTTCGCGTGATGCGGGTGGCCCATGAAGAAGGGATGAACACCAGTTGCACGATGCTGATTGGGCACATCGAATTTATACGCGAGCGAATTGAGCATATGAGCGCCCTGCGGGATATGCAGGATTACGCACTATCGCTTAAGGATGAAGGCGGAAGGATGAAGGATGAAGTTATCCGAAAACGTCCTGGCGTATTTGCAAATTCTGCAATCCGCAATCCGCAATCCGCAATCCGAAATCCCGGTCAATATTCCGCATTCATCCATTGGCCGTTTCAGCGGGAAAACACGCCGCTGGGTCATGCGCAGGAATGGAATCCGGAGATTCATGGCGCGTTTGATGATTCAACCCACGAGAATGTTTTGCGTGGCCGGGTCGTGCGAATGGCGGGCGCGGATGAATATTTGCGCATGCTCGCGATTGCGAGACTTTTTTTCGACAACATTCCTTCGCTGCAGAGTTCGTGGGTAACGATGGGGCCGAAGATCGGGCAACTGGCATTGTGCTTTGGCGCCAACGACATGGGCAGCGTGATGATGGAGGAAAATGTCGTCAGCGCGGCAGGCACGACTTATCGATTGAATTCGCGGGAGATTTGCCGGCTGATTCGCGATGCGGGATGGGTGCCCGCGCAGCGGGATCAATATTACAATGTGCTCAAGCGTCACGATGGGCCTGATTCACCGGACCTGGTGCCCGACGCAAATCCGCCGCTGCGCAGCGTGAATCGGATCGATCAGCAGTTCATTGGAGCCGCGCCCGGTCTGGACGATGACGACAAGAAGAACATCAAATTGCAATTGCCGATCCTGGGTGGGCCGAAATGAACGAGCTTACGCAAGCTGCAAAGCATTCGATTGCTCGTGAGCTGCTGGCCATTTGCATCATGCTGTTGGGCGTGTTTGCCACGTACTGGCGTCCCAAACCGGCGCACGATGCGCAACTGGCGAGTGATTACAACATGCTCCACACCTATCGAATGCGATATGCGCGTGAAGCACTTTTCGGCGCAGAGCATTTTCTGCCGGCCTGGTATTCACGTGAACTGATGGGCACGCCCTTCTGGTCCAACGTGCAGAATTTCCCATTCTTGCCGACACGATTGCTCATCCTTGCGCTCGATCCGGACGGGGCTTATGCATATACGGTCGGGATCACTCTTGCGGCGTTGCTTACGGCACTTTTCACGTATCTCTATTGTCGCCGGGTCGGTTTGGGAATGAATGGCTCGGCGAGCGCGGGATGGACGTTTGCGTGCTGCGGATATTTTGCTTCGCGGATCGCCGCGGGACATCTGCCTTTGCTTGAGGTGTATTGCGGGCTTCCACTTCTTTTGTGGCTTGTTGAATCATTGGTTCAAGCCATGGAATCGGGAGCGGGCGCATCACGCTGGATTGTTGCGACCGCGTTATGCAGCGGCTGTTTGCTGCTGGCGGGTCATCCCCAACTTCCGGTTTATTCTCTGGCGACCGCGACCATTTACGGGTTCTGGCGAGGTGGATGGCGGCGAGGTCTTTTGAGTGTGCAGACCATCGCTCTGGGGGCGGGATGCGCCGCTTTTATTCTGGTTCCAATGGCTATGCTCGTCGGAAGAAGTACGCGAGTGCTGCATTTGGCGCCGGCGGACAACGATCTGGCGATGCCATTGGAACGACTGGCTGGTTTTTTTCTGCCCTGGCTGGATGGTGCCGCCCCGCCGCTCGATTTGGCGGCCACCAATCGCTTCCATGGATATCCGTCGGCGGCTTATTTCTGGGATACGTTTGTCTATGCGGGATGGATCCCCTGGCTCGCCGCGTTGTGCCTTTTGCAGCTCGTTCTGTTTCGGCGGGTGAACCCGAGATCGAATAAGGCCGCAACCTTCGTGCTTTTGCTGGGAGTGCTGGGATTGCTGCTGAGCAGCCAGCCCGCGCAAAATGTGACGTCATTTTTACCCGGCACTTTTCTGCGCAGCCCGGCTCGGCTGCTTTATCTGACTGAGTTCGCGCTGGCGCTGGCATTGGCCAAGGTGGTCGATCTATCGATCCGCGACGGATTGCCGCAATGGACGCGATGGACCATGCCTCTGATCCTTTTACTGCATTTTTATGACGTTTGGGCAACGGATCAGGTATTTCTGCTTCATCGCCCGGCAGAGTTCGATCCGGAACCATCCGGCGTCAAGCAACTCGCGGAATTAATCGGCGATGGACGCATTGGAATCGATTTTAATCTTTCCCTCCCTTCGAATCGAACCGTCGATGATGTCGGGTTCTTTGATTCCATCATGCTGGCCAAACCGTATCGATGGATGATCGATTATGGCCGGTTGGACGCTCGATTAAACGTCCAGCATATGTTCAGCGGACAAGTGCCGTCCCAGGTGCTTGAAGCTGCGGGAGTGAAAGCAGTCATCACAACATCCACGCGTCCCGATCTTCAGCTCATCACCGACGGGGGCCGATTGAAGGCATATGTAACAAGGTCGCCCGCACGACGTGCCGATTTATTTCCACTGGATCGAGTGCATTTCATTCCTATTGAACGCATTCACGAACTGCTTCGTGATCCACAAGCTGACACGGGTGGAGTGCTGCTCTTCCCAAGCGAATATCAGGCCGTGCTTTCGCTGCAAGGCACTGATGTCGTGGACACAACGGTCACATATCGCCGGCCGGACAGCGACCATATCGAATGCACGGTTCAAACTGCTCGTCCCGGATATTTGCGAATCATCGAATCGTGGGACCCGGGATGGTCGGCGACGGTTGATGGCTCGCCGGTGAATATCGCGCCGGCGATGGATGCGTTTCTGGCCGTGCCGGTATCTGCGGGCACGCACGAAGTGCGGTTTGTTTATCACACCCCCGGAGCGATGGCGGGCGCGGGAGTTTCAATCATCAGCATCGGGTTGCTGGCGTTGTACGCCTGGAAACTGCACCGCGCACCTGCTGGTAAGCCGGACTCTTTGGCGGCAGGTGCTGCTGCGCGTTGAGTTTGATTGCGCTGTTGGACTGGATATGGATAATCAGGGTTTCCCGGTTTCGTCAACCGATGGTTGAATGCTGAACTGCGGCAGGAAACTGGCGCGAATCTTGCCGGCCTTGGCGAGCAGCTCGCCGCGACTGGAAACCTCGAATCGCTGATGCAGCGCTTTCACATAATTGTGAATGGTGTGATGACTCAAGCCCAGCTTCTGGGCGATCTGTTTTTCGCTGTCGCCTTCCAGCAAGGCTGCCAAGGTCTGAGCGAGCCGCGGCGCGAGGTCGGCTGTGGGATCCTTTACCCGTTGCAAGATATCTCTTCGCCAGATTCGTCCCAATTCAACGTGAAACAGGCGCACCAGCCGATGCTCGGCCCAGGTGAACGGCTGATCGCCCGATGCGCGATGCAGTCCAAGTTGATCGACCGTGCCCGCATGAGGCAGCGCCAATTGCGACAGCACGAAACAGCTCCCGCCATAGAGTGGTTTGACCGGCGTGACGGGAATCATCTCCTCACCGGACTTTTCTCCAGGCGCCGCTTGGCCGGGCATAACCCAATATGCATCGGGCTTTTCATCTTCGCGTTCGGTATGGATTTGCCAGCATTGTCCATCCGGGTCGCAGCCCCAGCCGATGTCGATGACCCGCAGTTGCCCGCTGCTGGAGATCCTGCGAAAGTGGATTTCGGACGAGATGACGATTTGCGCGCCCAGCAGCTTTCGCAGGCGCGCGACCATGTGCGGCCGCCATTTCTGCGGGTCCGAACCCAGTTCCCGCACCTCGCCGATCAGGCGAAAGATGTCGCGGACTGCACGAAGTTTAAGACGTTGTTCAGCCACCGTTTGTGGGCCATTTTGATCGTGTCGAACTGCAAACGCAATTCTTTCTTACTTGCCGCTCACTTCAATTCGCCGGGATTGCTCGTCGATGGTCGAAATCCGGATATTTCGTCGATGGACGGGCAGCAGTTTTTCGACTCTTTCCGCCCATTCCACGACCACCACGCCGCCTTGCTCGAGTAATTCGGTGAAACCGATGGCTTCGAAATCTTCGGCGCCGTGCACGCGGTAGGCGTCGAGATGAAATAACTTTAATCGACCACTGTCATAAAGATTGAGCAGGACAAACGTTGGACTGCTGACGGATCTGGCGTTGCCGTTCAAACCTTGGACCAGCCCGCGGACGAATTGTGTTTTGCCGGCGCCCAATTCGCCGTACAGCGCAATACATTCGCCGCCGCTGAGAGTTTTGGCAATCTCGGCGGCGATCGACTCGGTCTGCTCGACGCTTTTTGATTCGTAGATCAAATCTCGTGTTCCCAGCCTTTGGGCTCCAGGCGTGTTTGTTCACTATCGATGATCCAATCAATGCCTGGTTCGGCGCGGATGTCGCCGATCATAATCACTTGCGGATGATCGCAAGCCGGCGCGGTGAAGAGCAATTCGTAATCCTCGCCTTCGTGGACCGCATGATCGATCGTTCGCCAGCCGGACTTTTGAACGTCATCAATATCTTTGTGCAAAGGCAGCAGCTTCGCGTTGATTAACGCTCCAACCTTGCTTTCTTCGCAAATATGTCCCAGATCGCGGGATAGTCCATCGCTGAGGTCGATCATCGCGGTCAGCTTGTATTTCGAAGCCAATTCGCGTGCCAAATGAACTCGTGGCTGAAAAGTCATGTGTCTTCCCGCGCTGCTGCCGCCAAGTGGGCCGGTGACGTAAATGCGATCACCCGGTTTGGCGCTGCCGCGGGTAATTGGCCTGATTCCCGCGCTGCGGCCGAGGATGCTCAGGGTCATTGCCAGCTTGCCGTCCCACGTCGCGGTGTCTCCACCGACGACCTGGCAATCGAAGATATCTCCGGCCTCTTTCATCCCGAGATACAATTCCTTGGCGTAATCCATCGAAATCCCGCGCGGAAGCGCCACCGTGGCGACCGCGGCGGCGGGCAGACATGCCATCGCGGCACAGTCCGATAGATTGCGATTCATCACCTTCGCGCCAATCGATCGAGGCGAATGAACGCGCGAGTCGAAATGCACTGTGTCCAAAACCTGATCGACCCCGACCAGCAAGAGGTCATCCGCTTTCCATTTCAGAATCGCCAGATCGTCGCCGCTGGACAGTTGAGCCAGTTCGGATGGGCGCTGTTGCGACCGAATCCACGAGATGAAATCAAACTCGCCGGGCATTGGCGGGATTATACCTTGCCGCTTGCGGCTGAGCGCGGTCATGAATGATCGGCGTTAAACCTTATTATGTCGCCGTCGCAGCTTCAGGCTGGCCATGCTGGCGAGCAGAATGCTCAATCCAATCAGTGCAGCAATGCTCAAGACCGCAGCGCGCTGGCTGCCGGGGTATTTCCACTGGGTGATGGCTCCGGCTGTTGGACCGAGCATCATCCCCAGGCCGATCAGCGCTTCGTGATACCCGCCGTGTTCGGTGCTGCCCTGGCTGAGGACCATTCCAAAATAGAGGCTGGCCGCGTAGATCAAACCGGTGGTAACTCCGAAAACAACCTGCCCGAGGATCATGAACGCGAGGTCCATCTTTTCGCTGCTGGCAATGCCAAACAATTCGCCCGGCCGAATTGTGATGATGAACAGTGAAACCAGCAGCATCGCAGCCGCTGTAAGTAGCAATCGTGGGCGCGTATGCCAGAACGCGGTTGCGCCCAGCACGATGAAGCTGGCCCATCTCACCACCAGCCACACGCTGCTGATCAACGTTTGCATCGCAGGACGCAGCGGATGAATCACCGGCAACGATGGCAGCATCGCCGCCAGCGAATAAATCATCAGATACATCGCGGGCACGGAAATCCGTGAAAGCCACAAAGCCAGGACGCGCTGCCGGGCGAGCGTGGGCTCTGGTTGGTGAGCGACTGGTGCATGTGCGATTTCATCCGGTGGTTCGATCTGCCTCAGCAGAACCATGAACGCTGACGCCACGGAACAGATGGCAGGAATCAGAAATTCCCCATTGGGCCACTTCTCGATGATATATCCGTTGATCGCGATGATGAGTGCCCCGACCGCAGCCCAGACAATGTTGTACAGCGCGAGCCTGCGCGACAGCAGATGAGGATCATTTTCGCCTGCCGAGACCAGGTGCTCGACAATTGGCCAGGTTGTTGAACTGGCCAAGGCAAAAATCAGCACGGCTACGGTGCAGGTGACTGGCGAAGGAATTATCCCGGCCACGAGCGTGATCGTGCCCATGATGAGGTAGGCGGCGGCCAAGGGTTTTCGCTGGCCAAATCGTTTGGTCAGTGGATGAGCAGCCAATGCACCCGCGATATAAAAGACGCCCAGAAAAGCCGAAAGGGTGAAATTCCGTCCCAGTCCCCAACCAAAACGGTCCTGCATGAAAAAGAAAACGCCGATGGTCAGCAGGTTGGCTGCGGCGGAAATCAGGGCTTCGATGGTGTGAACCAGCGCCAGTCTTTTGCGCTCGGCGTCCCTGCCGTGCGTCATGCCGCCACCTTTTCTCCAAATAGCGCATCGACAAATCGCTTTGAATCAAAACTTTCGATATCCTGCGGCGTTTCGCCCAGCCCCACGAATTTAACGGGAATGTTAAGCTGATCCTTGATCGCCAGCACCGCGCCGCCCTTGGCGGTGCCATCGAGCTTGGCGAGCATGATGCCGGTGACTTTGATCGCCTGTCCGAAATTCTTGGCCTGCAGGATCGCGTTTTGGCCGGCGGTGGCGTCAAGCACCAGCATCACTTCGTGCGGCGCGCCCTCAATTCGCTTGGCGACAACATCGCGGATCTTCGTCAGCTCGCGCATGAGATGATCCTGCGTATGCAATCGCCCGGCCGTATCAACAATCAGCACATCGGCATTTCGCGCTTTGGCGGCCTCGCAGGCGTCATAAGCAACGGCTGCGGGGTCGGAGCCCATCTTGTGTTTGACGATTTCAACACCGATACGCTCGGCCCAGATGGTGAGTTGATCGACCGCGGCCGCGCGAAAAGTGTCGCTGGCGCAGACAATCACATTTTTCTTCATCTGTTCCTTGAGCAGCCATGCCAGCTTGGCAATGCTCGTCGTCTTGCCTGCGCCATTGACGCCGGCCACTAAAATAACGGTCGGGCCAGCCGGGGCGAACTGCAGTTCGACATCCTGCGGGGGAAACATCGCCAAAAGCTGTTCGCGCACGACGCGTTCGGCATCTTCGGCGTTTTTGATTCTTCCCAGCCGCCAGCGGTCGCGCACTTCACCGACCAGTCGAGTGACGTTGTTCACGCCCATGTCCGCTTGGATGAATTTCTCTTCCATTTCGGCAAGAAATGAATCATCGATCTGCCGGCCGGGCACAAAGAGCGTGCGAACGTCGGTATTGAGCACCTCTGCCGTCTTGCGGAGAGCCCCTTTGAGCTTGTCGAGGGTTTTGGAAAAAAAACGCATGGATCGAAAGCACCAGCAATCAGACTGCAATGACCAATGACGAGGCGAACCCGGTCATTGTGGTTTCTCCTTGAGGTGTTCTCTCAATACCGTATCTAGCACTCCATTGACGAATGACGGGCTGTTTTCGGTGGAATAAGCCTTGGCCAGTTCAATGGCTTCGTCGATGACGACTTTTGGTGGTGTGTCGTGATGAGTCAGTTCCCATACCGCCAGTCGCAGGATGGCGCGATCGACGCCCGGCTGGCGTCGCGGAGGCCATTGCGGAGCGAGGCGTTCAATCCATTGGTCGGCGGGCTCGTGGTTCTTCCACGCACCCTCCGCCATTTCGATGGAAGCTTGCTGAAGATGCACATCATCGGTCGCATCCTGAACGATCTGCTGAGTCATCTGAGTATCCGCGCTTCCATGCGCGTCCCAGGCAAAGAGCAACTGCAACGCCAGTTCACGGGCTTTACGCTTGGAAGACATCAGGATTGAGTATATGTAAGCCGGAGATTGCGGCAATGAGGCGAATTGCCGGTGGGCGGGTCAGTTTGATTTATCTGGCAGCAAATCGCTCTTTCGCGTGCTCACGGAGAATTCTCAAATCTTCAGTGATATAATGGCTCAGCACCTTAATCTCCTCTTGCTCTCCCTTTTAGAGATGCTGGAGCCATTGGCGCGAATCATTATCTCTGCAATACCGGGCGTCGGAAATGATTCTTGGGGCGGTGTCCGCCAAAGCGCTAAATGAAACGGTTCTCTCATGCTCGCATTCTATCTAAGTAAAGCCGCCAATTTCTCAATTTTCCAAACATGATCGGTTAACCCCGCTTCCATCGCTGGTGTTGCTTGCCAAGGTCTGGTGAACGCGGCAAAAATTATAGTGCATAAAGTGGCGTGGATCGAGCAACCTTCCACGAAAGCGAATATCACGCGAACCCCGGTCAGCAATACCAAACCTGTTCCTACTGACCAATATGCTTGATCGATCAAGCAATATCAAGTTTGATTTATGATTTCGGTTTGATGCGACCGATCTTCCTCTCTTAAAGCGCAGCCGATGCTAGACTTAGCGCAAATACAGCGTATACAGGCATTTACGCTTGACCATGCAATTATTGCATGATATAATACGGTATCTGTTAGGTAATAAAATTGACAATTGCAACAGACAACAACATCCTTGCTGATGGTCTTTATACTGTAGACCAAGCGGCACATTTGGCGCGGCTATCTCCGCGTTCATTGCGAAGGTGGCTTGATGGAGAAGGCGAAAAAGAGGCCGCTGTTGATCGAAGATTTCCTTCCAACGAATTAAATGCTCTAAGTTTTGTAGACTTGGTGCAAGCTCTAGCAATTCGTTCAATTCGCAATGCTGGAACACTGAGCCTGCAAAAAATTCGACTTGCTATTCAGGAAGCCAATAAGTTTGGAATTACCTACCCGTTTGCGAGGCAGCACACTACGTTTCTATTCAGAGACGATATTGTAATTGATGTTGCCGGACAACTCATTCAGATCACCGGACAATATAGGCGGCAACAATTGATTAGACCAGTTGTTGAGCTATATCTTAAGGATTTGACTTTTGACCCGGAATCCGGGTTAGCAAGCGAATGGGTGCCATTGCGTGACGCAAAGGACGATAGAAGAATCGTTATCAAGCCTACATTGCAATATGGTGCGCCAGTTGTAATGAACTGTGGATACACTGTTAACTCGCTTGTTACAGCAGTAGATAGCGAAGGATCGCCCAAGGCCGCAGCCGATATGTATGATGTACCAGAAGATGATGTCATCTTCGCGCTTAGGTATGAAGACATGTTGGCTGGAACGGCTGCATGAAATTGATGATTGATGAGTGCATGGGGGCAAAGGCGTCCCGTCTCGTCGCGGGATTGCTTGGGCTTCATAAACCAGAACCTATCGAAGCCCATTTTTTAACAGATTATATTGGAAGTTCGGGAACTTTTGATTGCGATTGGTCCGCACGGCTAGCTCAAGAAGGGAACTGGTGCGTGATTTCCTGCGATTACAAAAAACCAACAGGACAAAAAGCAAAATCAAAAGGACCGCCGCTCCATTTGATTCTTCCCAATCGAAAGATCATCGGGTTTTTTCTCGCGGGGAAAATGGCTCAGCTATCAGGATTTGAAAAAGCCAGAGCCACAATTTGCGTTTTTCCTGAGCTTTGGAATCTTGCCAATAATGCGGCTCCGGGGTCCAGATTCAAGATTTTGCCAAATGGAAATGGCTATAAGTTAAGTCCGTGGCCATTAAAAGCTGGATTGCCTAGCTCTCTCCCTGACGTTGCGCCGCCCCCCAGCGTTTTGCAGCCGCCTTCTTCGCTATTTCCTGCCGACGTTTTGCAGAAAGCTTTGCTGCCCGCGCAGGTCCGCCCTTCGCGCCGCCGAGCTTCCCAAGAGCCACCGCAGCAGGATTCTTAGACCCGATCTGCGGTTCTGGCGGTGCATTCCCGGTGGCCATATCTACGATCATCTTGGCAAGCTGGTTGCCGTCGCGGGGCATCTTTGAGCGCTTAAGCATGAACCGACTCTTACACACTGGTGAGTAACCGTCAAGCAAATAGCGATTTTCCAGGATTCAAACTGACCCATTACCGAATTGCCGGTGGCGATTTCCGGGCAACTATCGCGGTTGATCGAGCCGGCTGCCCTTGCGAACGTAAAATTCGAGCGGAAAACGAGCACCCAATTCGGGCGCCGGCCGGTAAAGTTCGGCGATGACTTTCGCGATCGGATGCTCCGCCGTCACCAGATCGCTTGGCCAATCGACGATCAGGTCGGGCGGATCGCGCCGCAACTGCTCGGCCGTGTGTTCCGCCAGCCAGGGCGCGATTGGCCCCTGCAACGTATGTCCCTTGAACATCGCCGCTGCCGCCGGGGGACGATGTATGATCCAGTACATCCAGGTTTCATAAGCCCAAATGTAAACTTTTTCGTTCGGTAACAGCAGGGAATCAATCAGTTTGGCGTCTTCATAGCAGGTCAAGAAATCGGCTGTATATCTTTGGCGAATCCATTGTTCGGTATCCAATCCATACCAATGAATTTGCCCAGCGATCATCACCCCCGCCATGGCAAAGCCCAATGCCGGGCGCAGCCAGCGCCGCGTCGGCGCAAGCTCACCCAGGCGCAACAGCCCCCACCCGCCTGCCACCGCGAGCACGGGCAGCCAGAACTGATAATAATGTCCCCAGAATTTCCCCGGCATGGCGATGGCGATCTGCGTGCCGATTGCCATCAGAATGAGTAAAACGGCGGGTCGTGAAGGGCGTTTCCACGGGCCCAGCAACGGCGCAAGCAGCCCGGCGGCGAGAAGCGGCGCCAGCGAACGTAAATGCGGGGGAAGCAGGTTCGCCGGCACGAACGATTCCAGAATATGGGCTGCCGGATTGCCGCCGTAGTAGCGGGCATAGGTGTAGTTCGTTGCGACAAATATCGCGCTGCGGCCGGTCAGGGCGAAATAGCCGAACGTGATTCCCCACGCGGCAGCGCCGATTACACCCATGATGATCGCCTGCATCAGCGCGACTCGCCGCTGCGATTTTTGCACGGTCAGAATATGCCCCAGAGCAAGAAGCGCCGCCGGCGCGACCACGACGGTTTTATAAAGAGAGGCCAGCCCAATGAGCACGCCCGCGATAATGGTCATCAGCCAGCTATGGCGGGGACGGTTTGCCCGCATGAGTATTGCCAGCGCGCCGATCATCAGGGCATTGATGAAGACTTCGGTATTGGGCAGGTTTGCGTCGATGGCGACGTTGAACGCCGCCGCACTCCAGAGTGTTGCCGCCCACAGGCCCGCGATGGGCCCCTTCGTCGAAGCCGCACAATAAACGCCGAGCATGATGATTGTTGCAGTCAGGACACTCAGAAAATAGATCTGGCCGGGTCCATATCCGCTGACATGCTCCGCCAGTGCGTAGGTCGCGAAAATCGCGGGCGGTTTCATATCCCAGATATCCTGGTAGAGATGCGCACCCTGATTGATTTCGTGGCCGATCACGGCGTACATTCCGATGTCCCACTCGGCGGGCGCTTGATACGTCGCCAGCCGCTGTAGCGCCATAAAAATCGTCAAGCCGATCAGAATCGTCGCGATGAATCTGGAAGAGATGGCCATCGATGGGCTTATCTGGTGGTGATCCGGCGTCGAAGGGCGATCATTTCCGCCGCTGCATCAGCAGCGCGGCGCCCGGCGTGGCCGTGACTGCCGCTTAGGCGTTGTCGGACCTGTTCGTCATTCTCCGTCGTCAACACGCCGAAAATGACCGGCAGCCCCTCATCAAGGCTGACTCGTTGAATTCCCCGCGCGCATTCGCCGGCGACATATTCAAAATGAGGCGTGTCGCCGCGAATCACACAGCCCAGACAAATAATCGCATCATATTTCTTGGTTCTGGCGAGCCATTTGGCGGCGAGCGGAAGCTCGAATGCGCCCGGAACATGATGGACCGATGGCGCCGGTGCTTTCAGTTCCGTCAGCCGCTCCAGACACCCTTTGAGCAGCTCATCCACAAACTCCTGGTTGAACCGTGCTGCCGCAACGGCAATGCGGGCGTTGCGAGGCAAACTGGCCGAGGACGCTTTGGGGGCGCGGGTGCTCATATCGCACAGTTTACCAATTTGGCTGAGGGTGGATATCCTCTGGCCATGCCGGTTGGGGTTTCAGAGCGGATTCTCTCGGTGCTTCAGCTCACGCGGATGGCGCTGGTCTTTACCGCAATCGCGGACAGCCTGGCTTCAACGATGATCTGGGCGAGCTGGCGCGCGGCGCAACTCGACGGCAGCGGGAACTTCGCGGCTTATCTTTCGAATCCAAGATTGATCGCGGTGGCGCTGGTGTCGCTGGGGCTTTATGGATTTGGCATGAGCTTGAACGACATCATCGATCGGCGGCGCGATTTGCAGATTGCCGCGTATCGGCCGCTGCCGAGCGGGCGAATTGGATTGATCGGTGCGCACGTCGTTTGTGCATTTCTTGGAACGGTGGCGCTGGGAGCGGGCATCTATCTTGCCTACTTCGGCCATACCGGATTGATGGGACTTATTTTGCTCCTGGGAACGCTCGGACTGATTACCTTTTATGATTTTGCGGGCAAATATCTCGTCTGGTCCGGTTTGTTGACGCTGGGGTTTATCCGATTCTTTCACGCGACGATACCCGCACCACAGTTGCCGTTGGTTTGGCATCCGCTGCTCCTATTGAATCATGTGGCGCTTCTTTCAGCCTTGGCGTATTCGTGGGAGCAAAAACGTCCGCAGCTCAGCCGTTCGCACTGGTGGGCGGTGATTGGCGGACTCGTTCTGGCGGATGTCACCTGCATTGCCCTGGTGTATATGAGACGGCAATCCGAAGGGCTTTGGATCACGCGCGGGTTGATTGTGCCTGCCGAGGCGGTTGCGGCTTTTGTCATCCTTGCAATTCTCATTCGCAAGACCAGCCCCGATCTTCCAACTGCTGGAAAGCGATTGATGCTGGCGGGGTTGTTGTGGTTGATTGTGTATGATGCCGCCTTTGTGGCTGGCTATGTGAACATGAAGGCAGCGATGGTCATTCTCGCCCTGCTGCCAATCGCATATACCGCGGTCATGATGATGCGCTGGTGGAGCAAGCTGATTTTGCTTTCACAGAAACCGGAATATCAGCGAGCCAGATGACGCGATTGCCTTGGCGGCGCCTGGGGTCTGGATTTGCGCTGTATATTCATCGTGATAAACGGCTTGAGGAAGTCGAGCCGATCGCTGCGCCCGCCCCGCTGATAATCCCGCCATATGGCTTGTGCGGCCGCTGAAGTATCCAACTTGCGTGACTGTGTGAGAAATTCGAAGAGCCGCTGCGCGAGATTCGGCAGTGCGATGGCGTGCGTTTGACCGGTGGATTCGTACAACCAGTCGCTCAATTGCATGAACTGTTCAAAAGGTGAATCACTTCCCCAGATCAGGGGCGTCGTTTGCACGAAATTGCCGCTGTTCGCGACCATGTCCCAGTAACGGGCAAAACGGCGCAGCCGCTGCATTGAAGGAAAGTCGATCAATCGGGTTTGAAGAATTTCATAGGCGGCATGCGGGCTGTAGACCATTCCCGATGGTTGATCGTGGCGGATGATCGGCGTGCCGCGAAGACGCTTGAGCATGCCAACCTGTATCTCCTGGGGCTTTAATCCAACCAGCCGATCAAATCCACGACCGAAGCTGCCCATGTCTTCACCGGGCAAACCGACAATTAAATCCGCATGAACATGCACGCCGGTATTTTCGCGCAGCCATTCAAGATTCCGTTCGGCTTTGGAATTATCCTGATGCCGGCTGATGAGCTTGGCGACTTCTTCGTTGAACGTCTGAATGCCCACCTCAAACTGAAGTACGCCCGGCGGAAATCGGGAGATGACATCGCGCAATCCATCAGGCAGACGGTCGGGAATCATCTCGAAATGCAGGAACATTCCATTCTGCAAACGATCCAGAAAAAACTGGAGAATTGACCGGGAGAAATTCAAATTGAGATTGAACGTGCGATCGACGAATTTGAATTGTTTCAAGCCGCGATCGAGCAGTTTTTGCATGGCTGCGAGAAAGGTGTCGAGTGGAACATTGCGGACGGGAACATCGAGGGAGGATAGGCAAAACTCGCATTTGAACGGACAGCCGCGCGAGGCTTCGACATAAATGACGCGCTGTTTGATGTCGCGCTCGTCATAAAAATCGTAAGGCAGTTGGATACGGGAGAATTCCGGCAGATCGGCGGGGATCACTTTCATCAGCGGTCGCTGACCGGTCAAAAGTTTGGCGCACAATTCCGCAAACGCCAGATCGGCTTCGCCGGTGATGATGTAATCGGCCAAGATGCAGATCGGTTGTTCATTGGTTTCATAGCTGACTTCAGGCCCGCCGAGGATGACGGTGATATCCGGCCTGACGCGCTTGAGCATGGCGACAAGCTGTTCGGATTGCTCGGCATTCCAGATATAAACGCCGATGCCGACAATTTTTGGATTCAGCGCCAGAATCGAATCCAGCATATCGATCGGCCGCTGATTGATATCGAATTCGAGAA
The DNA here is from genome assembly GCA_035545895.1 of Tepidisphaeraceae bacterium. GTDB lineage: Bacteria > Planctomycetota > Phycisphaerae > Tepidisphaerales > Tepidisphaeraceae > DASZXJ01. The sequence continues at coordinate 18,205 of DASZXJ010000212.1, forward strand.
TCTTCGCCTGATCCTGCAAATTCCCCAGATTGGCCATCAGATAGCGCAGCCCGAACGATGCGTGGGCAAAGCGGGCGTTGAGCGTGGTTAAAACGATCTGCGTCATGGGCGTTATCCGGCCCTATCATATAACACAAACATGCCTCCCTCACCTGACAGCATCGGCAACCAGCTTTTCTGGCTCTTTGTGCTGGCGATTCCCATTGCGACGATCGCGCGCACCGTCGTATTCGAGGAAGTCTTCCGCGAAGCACATGAATGGTGCAAAAGCAAAAGCCAGTCGTGCGACAGCCTGCTGGCTCGCAAGTTTTTCTACTTGTTCACCTGCGAATACTGCTTCAGCCACTACGTAACGCTGTTTTTCCTCATCCTGACCGGCTTTAAGCTGCTGATTGACGATTGGCGCGGCTACGTCATTGCCTGGTTTGCCCTGGTCTTTGTGGCAAACGTCTATCTCAATTTCTATTCCCGGCTGCGCGTGGAAATCACCAGTGAGAAAAAGAAGATTGAGGCCAGCGAAAAGCAGATCGAAAAAATCGAAACCGAATTGCAGGAAGCCCGCCAGAACGACTAGGGCCTGGCTGCATGCTCGCTCAGGAATTTATTGCGGGCATTTTGATATTCCAGTTCCGAGATCGCGCCGTTGTCGCGAGCTGTTTTCAGGTCCTGAAGTTGCTGGCCAAGCGTGGGAGTGCGCGCTTCGCGATGCTCGCCGCCCACCACCGCTATGCAGCCTGCTGCCTGGGTCGCCAGCAGGATCCCCAAAAATAACGATGCGCCGCGAACAACGCGCCGATTGAGATGAGTTTGCATGAAATGCTCCTTCCCTTTTGAGAGGCCCCATTGCCTCGAATACCAGACATGGCTCGAAGCAGAAGGTTTGTTGTACGCTTCCGCCAATGTCCCTACAATTGGTTGAACAGGATTCCAATAAAACAGGGATGTTGAATAATCAACGATGGATCGTGTCTGACTTGAATCCCGCGGCGGCGGACCTGGCTTCCAAGCTGCGCAGTTCGGAAGTGCTTGCGCAATTACTCCTGAATCGCGGATTTTCGGACCCTCACGATTGCCTGCAATTTCTCAAACCCGATCTGAAATGCCTGCATGACCCCAGCCTGATGCCCAATCTGCCGGCGGCTGCTGAACGCATCGCCAAGGCGATTCGCGACAAGGAAAAGATCGTCATTTATGGCGATTACGATGTGGATGGCATCACCGGCGTGGCGATCATGTGGCACGCGATCCGGACGCTCGGCGGGCAGGTCGAATATTACATCCCTCATCGAATTGATGAGGGATACGGACTGAATTCCGAAGCCATCGCGCAAATCTGCGATAATGGCGCAAAGCTGATTGTCAGCGTGGATTGCGGCGTTACCGCGATTGAGCCGGCAAAAGTTGCTCGCAATCGCGGCGTTGATTTAATCATCACCGACCATCACGAATTCAAAGGACATGACGAAGAAAGCAAGACGCAGCAGGATGGGCCTGTCTTGCCCGATGCTTTGGCCATTGTTCATCCGCGTCTGAACAAACCATATCCAAATTTGAGTATTTGCGGCGCAGGCGTGGCGTTCAAGCTTGCCTGGGGCGTCGGCCTGGTGATGAGCGGCGGAAATCGGGTCAGCAATTCGATGCGCGATTTTCTGGTCGATGCGCTGGCTTTGGCGGCACTGGGAACCATTGCCGATGTGGTGCCGCTGGTCGATGAAAATCGGGTGCTGGCGCATTACGGATTGATGGGATTGAAAACCTCGCGGCTCAATGGCATCCGGTCGCTCATTCGCTCGGCCGGGCTCGATGGGCAAAAGCTGGATTGCTATCACGCGGGATTTGTGCTTGCTCCACGGCTAAATGCCGCAGGACGCATGGGCCACGCGAATCTCGCCGCCGAACTATTGACCACCGCGGATGCGGCAAGATCAGATGAAGTCGCGGTTTACCTGGATGAACAAAACCGCAGTCGCCAGGCCATCGAACGCAAAACACTCGAACAGGCACTCGAGCAGGTCGAACAGACCGGTTATGCCTCGGACAAATATCGCGCCATTGTACTGGCTGGCGAGGGTTGGCATGCGGGCGTGATTGGGATTGTCGCATCGCGAATGGTCGATCGGTTTCACAAGCCCACCATCATGGTTGCACTCAACAATGGATGGGGCCAGGGCAGCGGACGCTCGATCAATGGATTCCACCTCGCCCGCGCGCTGCAAGCGTGCGGTCAACATCTGGAGAGTCATGGCGGACATGAAATGGCCGCAGGACTTAAAGTCCGAAATGAAAACTTCGAACCTTTCCGAAATGCATTTATTGAGCATGCGAATCAGACCATTCAGCCGGCCATGCTGGTTCCGGAATTGAAGATCGATTGCGTGGCTGATCTGGCGCACATGAGCGAGGCACTGGTCAACGAATTGAAACGCCTGGGTCCATTTGGTCATGGCAATCGCCGGCCGGTCCTGTGCTGCCGTGGGCTGACGCTCGCCGGCTCTCCGCGACGGGTGGGCAAGACCGGCGATCATCTGCAATTGTTCGTTCGACAGGGCCGTAACCATATGAAATGCATTGCCTTTGGCGCCGGCAAAATGTTCGACAAACTGCGCGAAGGAATGAACATCGACCTGGCAGTAGAACCACAAATCAACGAATTTAACGGCCGAATCAGCATCGAGTTGGCGGTTAAAGATGTTCAAATCCCCCGCTAATTCCCTTGCTCAAATCATTTTTGTCACTTTTAGCCATGTTCTGGAAATAATATCATGCGTGGCACGTACATGTTTCCGTGTGCGGGGGATTTACCAAGCGGCGGAGGTCAATATGCCGGCAAAAAGGGGATGGGGGTTTCCGTTAATCGCTTGTTTCGCGATTTGTGCTCAAACACTTGCGCAGGGACAGGCGTCGATTCCCAAACTCCCCATCTTTCAGACTTCGAGTTTCCTATTGGGCCGAATCGATCTGGCAGCCATCA
>DASZXJ010000213.1:0-9912 GCA_035545895.1 Tepidisphaeraceae bacterium
ATGAAGGCCTCTTCCAAATTGCCAATTAAAGCGGCCAATTAGGAAATTGCTTGAAGCAATTGGCAATCTGGAGCAGGCAAATCGCAATATGGAAGTGTTAAATCGCAGTTTGAACCTTCCATTTGGCAAGGCCCCCGGACCAATTGGCAATATGGGCCGGGCAAATGGCAAGGCCCCTGAAGCCATTGGCAAGTTGCTCGGAGCCAATTGCCAAATGACCGAGGGAAATATTCGATTAATGGGTGATTTTGAGAAATGTATGGAAAGAGTTGTCGAATTGGAGTGGCTGTTCTGTTCTTAAATTGGGGGCCTGATTGGCCGAGCACCCAAGTACCGCAAATATGCAGCCAAGTATGTCTCTAAGGAGCTTGCGCAGCGATGATTCAAACGAGCACAATTGTCTTCTTCGTTCGACCGGATCAGATGCGAGAACCCTGCTTAATTGATTCCGTCCCAGTTTCATGACGGAGCCATAAGCGTTACCGCAATGCCACGAATCTCCTTAGCTTTACTTCACGGTTTGGAAAAAGAGCCGTTGATTACTTTGCCACAATGGGGACATCTAAAAAAACCGCTGTTGCCCGAACCGCTTGCAATGCCTGGGTCGCCGCTTGCATTGCCCTGATTGCCGGGAACGGGGGTCTGCCTTCGATCTGATGGGATTGTTGCCGGCCCCTGTTCCAACTCCAGGATCAGCGGCTTGAGTCTGCCATCCCGACTTTTGATTATGAACGTCGCGGAAATAAGATGGCCCTCGCGCATTTGGTCAATCAATTCATCGATCGCCCTCGATTCGGAATTGCCAGATGGGAATTGCACGGCCATCTTTTTTGAGGTTTCGTGAAAAGCGTCTGCGACCTGGGACGAGGGATTGTATTGCGCTGTAGCACCTGAGTAAGTCATTGGTTTCTCCTTATGATTAACTTATCAACGCCATTTTGAAACAAGTTGAGTCGCTGCTTCGCTCCGAATAAATGTATGTAAGCCCGCAGCCTTGGCCCGGTCCAACTCGTCGGCAATTGTGATCACGATGCCACGGCACATTTTGCGAGCATCAGCCCTATTAACCGTCCCATTCACCACCATCGCGCCGGCCAATTCCAGGGCATTGTGGGCATCAACGGCGTCTTTAGGGTTAAAACCAGCGGAGGTGGGGATGATATGATTCGCTGCCTTCAATTCCTTCCAGAGCACCGCGAGTTGCTGTCGCCGCCGTTCCCAAAAACCCATCAGAAAAACCAATAGGGAAAGGGTCGACGAAGCGATCAGAGCAAGCATCGCAATACTGGCGCTAATTGCGCTCCAACCAACGCTTTTCAATCCAAAAACAGTATCGGGCTCCAGCTTCTTTTCCAATTCTTCAACCCGATTGGCCAAGCTTCCAATCTTTTCAGCCATGTCTGGGTATGGGGGTCGATTCTTGCCAGCCTGCGCGTCCATGCCCGTCACATGTTCTTCAAGCTTGGCAAGCCGCTCGCCCATGGCTGCTCGGGCGGCAACGGCATCGTCCATCTTCCTGTTCAAATTCCGGAGATTCTCGAGCGTTGGCAGGTTGGCATTCGCAATTGCGGTGGTGATCGATCCCAATCCCGTATTCGGGTTCGAGTTGTCAATGGACTTCGAGATCGCCTGAATTGCTGTCCCCGTGCCCTCTATGGCAGATTTGATGTCGCGGAGCGATTCAGGCGGAAACTCGACCTGCACAGACACCGGTTGCGATGTCGTGGTCGTTGGTTTCAAAACATGAAGCTCACCCTGAATACGCGCGATATCTTGACTATGCTGGAGGCCTTGCTTGTCCAGATCGTGCAGTGATCCTGTGAGGCGATGGTCAACTTCTACAAGATCATCTTTTGAAGCGCATCCCGCGACGGCGAATATGAGGACCTGCACAAGCAGCAAAAGCATTGGATTTTTCATTCATGGGCTCCAAATCGTCTCTGGAAGCACGGAAGAAATGCCCCGATCGCAATTGTGGCACAAGTGCTGCACAAGTGCTAAAAGTCGGCAGGCAGGTAACAGGTTACGCTATTTCACCGAAGCCCTGTTCTGATCAAGGCACCCCATCTGTGCTTATCCGTGTTAATATGTGGTTAAACATTCGCTGATATGCTGAATAGGCATGCACTCTTTATGCACCACCTCCCTCGCCGCCCCGGCGACACCGGGCAACGCATTGCCGCCGAAAGGTTTCATACGTAGCTGATCGACAAGCCGGATGCGGGGAATTGAATGGTCTGGAGTAATCCTCACGCCGAATTGGCCAGAAACTCGCCAAATGGCCGATATCCATTTCATCCCACACTCGTGGGGTCATGACGCCGCACAGGATAAGCCCATATGCCGCAAGGCACAAATGCCGCCTGATTCAGATTCAGGCTATCGCGCCATCCGCCACCGCCCCGCATTCCGGGCAGCGATCGGGCGTGGCGCGCATATCGTAGCCGCAGATGGGACAGGTTCCGGGCAGCGGTATTCTGCGCCTCATACGCCAACCTGCGAGCGCCGCGCATGCGGCGGACACGAACAGAGGCCAGGCATAACTCAGCTCAATCTGGTAAACCCGCGGGTAGGGATGAGATCGCCCGTTGTATGGAGACGATTGGGCTCGGAACTCTATGCCTGCGCGGTTCCAACTGTAATTGGGAACATACTCACCCTTACGAATCCAGAGCACCGTGACCTTGCCGTCGAGCGATCCAAAGTCTTTGAAGCCGTCGGTACTGGTGCAGTTTGATGTGACACGGCCTTTCCAGGCCGTGCAAGGCACCGCATGGGCTGGAAAGCCCATGTCACAATAGGCTCCCTTTTTCTTCAAACTGCACCAATACCAAGCCGTCGATAGAAGGCTCGCCCCCTTCCACTTTTCGAAAAGCCCAGCGGCTCAAGGCGGGCTGATATGATCCCCACCAGAGAACGACGGTGATGCCCGAGAGCATGCACGACAGTCCGAAAATGGCAACGGCTACAGGCAGTGAAAAGGCTTGCACAGGTGCGCGTGCCTTCGCAGAAGATTTACATCATCGAGGAAAACGGTCAGACATTGACTGATGCAGCTGTGGAAATCTGGCAGCGTCCGGGACAGTGGAACAAAGTCGGCATGCTGGGGCTGCGTCATGATCGCGTGAACCGTGTGACTTTTCCCGATGTCGCCAGCGCCTTGAAAATCGTCAATCCAAAAGGGCAGGCCAATGTCCTGCTTGCGGACTTTCATGTGGAATACATTGACCGAAAGACCGCCCACGCCAAGTCGCGAGCCTTGCCCGACGCCAGTGCAACGGCTTTTCGGTTCGATCCCGAATATAGTCCGTAATCAACCGTTGGAAGTTGGATCTTGGGCGTCCAGTGATGCCGGTAGATCAAGGAACGATCGCGAAACAAAAAGCGAATCTGTTCCTGTCATTATTTTTGTTGTGTGACCAGAAAGCTGGAAAAAAGTGCCGTTCCGTCTATGCGGCAATCCAGTTTGCGCAGCCAGTCGGCGGTTTCGTTGTTGCAGTTGTGCAATACCCAATAGTGCTTCGGATCGCGGACTTGATAAAGCTGGGAATAGTCGCTGTAAAACGGCTGGGTCGTGGCGCGGTGGAAACGGGCATCGAGCGAGTGGGAAAGTGAATCTGCCTTTTCACGGGAAACATCGAACTGCATCAAGCGTTTCGCGCCGATTTTTTGCTGAAGTTCGCTGGGCTGGGCATCGACATGCCGCCGGCCAAACGAGGCTTGGGGGGAACTGATCATTGCCCGGATGGTGACAAACAGGTTGGTATGACCGAGTGCAAAATAGTCCCAATCGCCGAAGGCGTATTCGTCATATCCGCCGGAGTTTGACGGAAGAAGCAGGCTGGAATGTTTGCCGTAATCGGTGAGATAGACGGTGACGGGCAATGTTGGATTGGATGGGGGAATGACGTGGGTTGTGCATCCCGAAACAAGCGCGAGCAAAATCAGAAAAACGAATCGGCCCTCACCCTGACCCTCTCTCAAGTTACTGGGCGAGGGGATAGCTTGCGCGGCAAATGAGATCACGATCCCAGCTCCCGGCTGCGGCGCTGGGCGGCCTTGAGGGCATCGACGATTGTCTGGGGCAGATTGTGCTGTTCCATGTAGGTGATGGCTTCGTGGGTCGTGCCTTTTGGACTGGTGACTTTTCGTCGAAGCTCGGCAGGGGAATCGCTGGAAGCGGTGAGCATGGTTGCGGCGCCCAACGCCGTCTTGGTTGCCAGGATATGGGCTTCATCTGACGACAATCCCATTTCCACCCCCGCCCGGATCATGTGTTCGACCAGCAGAAAAAAATAAGCCGGGCCGGAACCGCTGAGCGCGGTGACGGCGTCGAGCTTGTCTTCGCTGACTTCGATCACCGAAGCGGCCGGCGCGAAAATGCGATGAGCATCGGCCAAATCGGTTTTTGTCGCGCGTGAACCCGCCGCCATCGCGACCATTCCCTGGCCAACGAGCATGGGTGTGTTGGGCATGGTGCGAATCACATGGCAGGCCACGGGCGAGAGGTTTTGTTCGATGAACCTGGAGCTGATTCCAGCGGCAATGGAGATGATCAAAGTTTGATCGGTAACGACAGGCTTCAGTTCCACCAGTACATCCTTCATGTTCTGGGGTTTAACGCTGAGCAGGATTCGCTGCGCGTCCTTTGCGGCTGCGGCAGGGGAATCGTGTGTTTGAATCTTTAGTGAGCTTGAAAACAGGTCCCGTCGTTGCGGCGAAACATCAGCGGCGACCAATTGGTCGGCAGTGAAGACACGCCCGGAGAGAAGTCCGCGGGCGATGGCCTCGGCCATGTTGCCGGCCCCGATGATTGCAAGCTCATGCGCCATGAAGCCAGCAATGTAACATGAGTCGGGGAAAACGCTCAATCAAGAACACCGGCAAGCGCTTCATGAACAGACCTCGGTGCGGTGACGATGAGCGAGCCGTTATAAAAGCGCATGGCCGCCGGGCCTCCGTTGGTGTCCCAGATTTCGGGTTGAATAATCGCCTGGATGGTATCGATCAATTGTTGCGCCAGATCATTGCGAGTCATATTCTGGCGGGTGTTGGTGGTGTTGTTGCCGTTGATGAGGTTGCCTCCGCCACCGCCGCCTCGGCCGGTTTGCGTGGCCTGGATCTGAAAGCTTGGGCCTTCAAAGTCGGGCACTTCGACGATCAAATCGCCCACCGGATAAACGATCATGATCAACTGACGATCCGCCAGTTCGCGCGTAGTGACTTCGATCACGTTGTCGTCAATGTAATAAGTTAAGATCGTTCCATGGCCGGCCTCGTTCAGAACGAGATTGAGAATTTTCTTGAGGCTGACCGATCGCAAACGGATGTTGATGGTTGTCTCTTTGGTAATGCCCGCCGCTTCGATGGCGGACCAGTTGACGTGAAAATTCACGCCGGACGTATCACGAAGAAAGTTAATCGCGTCGCTGAGGGAAATGTTGTCGAAGCGCAAATCGGGAATGTTGGCTTCGAGCGCCCGCTTGGCAGAGGGCTGCGGCGCGGACATCAGCTCGGGGCCACTGATGGAGAGTAAAAACGCAACGGCTACGGCGAAGAGAAACCGACGCATCCGTACCTCCTGGTTGTGAATCGACTAGCTGGCGCTGGGCGGAGTCGCGTTGGGATCAAGCGGCTTGCCCGTGTACGGATCAAATTTATGCCCGGTGGCTGGCGGGGTGGATGGACGAGAAGATGCCGATGCGACGTCCTCTTCAATGCCCTGCAGACCCTTCTTGAATTCGACAATCCCCTTGCCAAGACTGCGACCGACTTCCGGAAGGCGCTTGCCAAAAATGAGCAGGCCGAAAAGTCCGATCACGATCCATTCGGTCAATCCAGGCATTGTTAGAGCAAGCGGTGAGAGCATAAAAGATCCTTTACAAGTAGAACGTCTGCCAACTGATATTTATTATACGCATAACTCCTTGGAAAAGTTAAGCAGAACTGTCCAGGATCGCCAAAAGTTCGTTGAAATCGGCAGGGAGGGGGGCGGCAAGGGTTATCGTCTTTAACGTTCCTGGGTGAACAAACGTGATTTCAAAGGCATGGAGGGCCTGACGGGCAAATCGGAGATTCCCTTGCTCAAAGACCTTTCCACCGTACATCGTATCCCCCACAATGGGGCAACCGATGGCGGCCATATGCACGCGTAGCTGATGCGTGCGGCCGGTCTTAGGGGAAAGTCGAACCAGGGCGTATTTTTGCCCCAGATACGTCATCGTCTTTTTGATTTCATACTTGGTGACCGCCGGCCTTCCACCGTTATCGATCTTGCGAATCGCCTGCTTCTCGCGGATGTACCGATCCTTGCCGATGGGCATGTCGATCACGTCGCCCAATAGCGGAGGTACGCCCTGGATGATGGCCATGTAGGTTTTTTGGATCGTTCGATTTTCGAATTGCCGCGCGATGCGCCAGTGGGCTTCATCGCTTTTGGCGACGAGCATGATGCCGGTCGTATTGCGATCAAGCCGGTGCAAAATTCCAGGCCGCCAGCTTCCGCCGGTGGTGCTCCATTTACTGCCATAATGAACCAGCCCATTGACGAGCGTTCCCGTCCATTGGCCGCGCGCGGGGTGAACGATCAAATCCTTTTGCTTGTTTAGTGCCAAGAAATGTTCGTCTTCGTAAACGATGTCCAGCGGAATGGGTTCAGGGACAAGCTCGCTGATCGGTCGCGGCGGGGCGAACATCTCCACTTCATCCCCATCGCGCGGGTGATAGCTGGCCTTGGTTGGCTTATCGTTGACCTTGACCAGGCCTTCTTTAATCAATCGTTGCACTTCAGCGCGCGACAGGTAGCCGACCCGATCGACAAGGTATTGATCGAGTCGTCGGATCAGGTTTTTGGATAGCTTCCAGCGGTATTGCTCGACATCGGATTCGGTGTCGGCTTCCAGGGAGGTTTCGTCAAGTTGTTCGGGTTCCTGGGACATTTCGATGGCGAATTCTCAATAGCCTATGCGGAATTCGCCATGGAGTCATTGGGCGGCGTTGGTGGCGGGGGCCGTGGCGGGTTCGGTGGCAGCCTGTGTTGCGGGCTGGGTCGAGGAATAGGAGCCGAGATAGACCGGCTTTTGAATTTGCGGAATGATCGAAATTCGCTGGGTCGCGATTTCCCTGAACAGGCCGGACAACGCGCTGTCGGCAAGGATCGTGTTATACAAGGCAGTTGCCTTATCCCAATTTCCCCGGTTCTCTTCGATGGCTGCCAAGCCGAACAACGCACTGGCTTTGGGGATTTTCTGCGAGTCGTAATTCTTGAGAACCTGATCGTAGGAATCTTCCGCAGTTTGAAGAGCATCTGTGGCCGATGGCATGCCAGAAGCCGCAGGTTGGGTGGCGGCTGAGTCAAGTGGGGGGAGATTGGCGATCGTCCAGTAGAGATCGCCCTTGGCAACCAAGGCGTCGGCCCGCAGGACTGTGTCGCTGCTGTCACTGGTCGTGTTCAGAATTTGATCGATGGCTGCGCGGATTTGGTCGGCAATCTTCTTGCGTTCCTGCAACCGGCCCATATCGGTGGCTTGGGTCTGATCGACTCGCTTGAGCTGCTCAATGCCGACCAAAGCCGATCCAATTGAGGTATGGGCCGCCTCACGGGCCTGCTGGGCGGCGCTCATTCGATAGCGAACCAGCAAAAAGATCGCGCAGAGAACAATAAACCCTAAAAGGAACTTATTGGCGTGAAAGCGCAAGTACAGAGGGAGGTCTGTCAGGAATTGGGACAGGGAATTGGTTTGCAGTTCGTGTCGGCGCTCACCCTTCATAGGACGAGGCAGTGTAATGAGGTGCAAATGGCAAAGCAAACACCGGGGATAGGTACTATCAGTTTACAAGCGACGCCATTTTAGCCCCGCCGCTTGCGGCGGGATTTCGAGCGCCAAACCCGCCGCAAACGGCGGGGCCAAATGAATTAACTTTAAGCTGACCCATCACCACAGAACACGAAACCGGGGAGGTGAAATAAAGCCCGATAAATCAGCGTGTTTATAAGTAAACTCTTTCTTGACACTATCTTGGGTGCGGTTACGATTCTTAAAGTCTGTAGGTACTCACCAAGGATCGTTCGCCGTACGCCGCTGCATCACCTGGGAGGCTAGCACCATGAATCGACCGCTGCGGTCATCGCCTGAATTGTTTCGCGTTATCACTCTGATGGCGGGGCTGGGGTTATCCTTTACTGCAAGCACGATGTGTTTTGCTCAGGATGCTGCGCCTGCGGTCGCCCCACAGACTCTGCCGACAGGACCTGAGGCGCCGGCGGTCAGTGCAGACATCAAATCGTCCGTCGAAAGCTTCTGGCACTATGGCAAGGTGGCACGCTATGACCTGGCGACCGCTGAAGGCCAGAAGATCATCGATTCACACGCTGATCCGCTGGTGGTTCTGGTGGCGTTCGAAAATGTCGCCGCTGAACGACAGGATGACCTGGATCAGTGGCTTTTGCGGTGGCGGGACATCGATGCGATGAAGGATGTGACCGGCAAGGTCATTGGCATCGTTTCTGAAGGATACCGTGCTCGCCGATCCGACCCGAAATATATCCAGATGCAAATCGACCGTTTGGGCGTTAACGAACGCGCGTATGGTCTTGCCATTCTGCGGTTGCGAGAAAGCGGTGAGCTGGCGGTTCCGTTGTTCATCGACATGCTTCGTGATACGAGCAAGCGCTCGATGCAGCCTCTGGTTCGAAGAGCGCTGCGGGACCTGGGCCGCTATGCGTTGAATCCGCTGGTGGCTGCGACAGAGATGAAGGATTGGGATACGCTGTCGGTCATTGTCGCCGTGCTCGGCGATTTGAAATACGATGGCTCGGCGCCATATCTGGCCCGCCTGCGCGATTCAGCCGATGTGCCGGCCAACCTCAAGACGATTGCCGTCGAAGCCCTCGCCAAGCTCGAACCGATGCGCCCGGGTAATACGAGCGCGTCCGATCTGTATTTCGATCTGGCTCAGAAAATCTATTACGACCATTCGTCTGTCACGCTCGACAATCGATTCCCCACAGCCAATATCTGGTCGTGGAACGGGTCGAACCTGGTTCGCACGCAGGTGCCGCCGGAAATCTTCCATGAAATCATGGCGATGCGCGAGTGCGAATACACGCTGAAATTGGGCGGTTCAAAGAGCGATGATGCGCTGGGACTGTGGCTTGCCGCCAACTACAAGCGCGAAGCTGAACTTCCCCAGGGCGCAAAGGACGCGACCAAGCCCGAAGGTTATCCCACCGGCCATTTCTGGGGTGTGGAAGCGGGCGCGAAATATTTGAACATGGCCTTGGCCCGGGCGGTCAAGGACCACAACGCGGCTGTTTCCTTCCGCGCGATCCGATCGCTTCAGCAGATCGTCGGACAGAGCAACATGTTCTCCGGCCAATCGAGCCGGCCTTTGATCGATGCAATGACGTTCTCTGACCGCGCCGTTCGGTTTGAGGCTGCGTTCGGATTGGCGGCTGCGTTGCCGCAGACCAATTTCGATGGTTCGCAACGCGTCGTGCCGCTTCTGGCCGAAGCGTTGGCGCAAACCGGCTCGGCGGGCGTGATCGTCATCATGCCTTCAGCCGATGAAACCAAAAAGATGGTTGACGACCTCAAGGCTGCGGGCGGATTCAGCGTCGCTGGTTCCAACGCGGGCGCTCCGGGCGTGGTGGCGGCGGCTGCGAGCCTGCCTGCGGTCGATGCCATCGTCGTTTCCGAAGACATCGGCCCGGGAAATGTCGATCAGCTGTTCAATATCGCCAATGAAAACACCCGCCTGGCCGGAGCGATTCGCCTGGTGATGACCAAGACCAACGCGTCGATCTATGAACCTCGCAAGGTGTACGATCTGATGCTTGCGACGACCACCGCCACCGACGCTGCGGGCTTGAAAGGCGCCATCGAGGAAAGTCGTAAGAAGCTGGGCAGCGTT
>DASZXJ010000214.1:0-11460 GCA_035545895.1 Tepidisphaeraceae bacterium
TTGGTCAGCGCCGAACCGCGAACCGGCGCAGCATTGGGACTGGCCGCAGCCCACGGCTTCGCCAGCGTCACGGCTGCCGATGCAAAGGGATGGTTCGAGAAATGCGGCTACTGTGTACACTGACCTGAAAACCGCTCTAAAAATATGGCCAGTAAACTAAGCCAGTTCTGGAAGAGGTGCTGTTCATCCCGCTGCGCGGTTGGCGGGCGGCATTATCGATGATCTGACCGCGCCGGCGGGCGTGCCGAGGGCGGCGATCAGTTCGGCGCTGGTTATGGGCTTATAAACAATCCGCTCGACCGCGCCGGTGTGCAGGCCCTGCACGATCAGACTAAGGTCACAATAATCCGAAATGAGAACGCGTTTCACCTGGCCATGTGATTTTTGAGCAATTTGGAGCACTTCCAAAGCCGCAATTTGCGGCACGGCGTTGTCGATCAACAAGGCATGCGGCGCTGCGCCGCTGTCGAGCATCGTACGGATGGCGTTGATATCTCTCGCCCAGAGCAAGTCATAGCTGCGTGAAGTGGCATTGACGATCGTGCCGACCGTTTTCAAATCCACGCAGACGACAATCAAAGATGGACGCTTAGCGGACATGTCGTTGTTCACTCCAATGAATAAAGGTGACTCCAACATATCGAGCAGCCTCGATAACAACTTAATGATGATTTCGTCTTTTGATTATTCAGACTCGTCGCGGAAAAAAATGGTGCGGTTTACTTTGGTAGTTGAAAGCGGTGATCCAGCCGCCTCAACAGTTCTTCAGCGACGATCTGTTCTGCCACGATGACTTCATCCGCGCCGCGCGCTTTCGCCTCGATGCCGGCGGAGGTGTAATGACATCGCGTAATGATGCGAATGCGCGGATTGAGTTGCCGCGCGATGGAAGTGGCCTCCAAAGCCGCCTTCTGATCCGGGATGGCCAGAACAAGCAGTTGAGCAGTATCGATTCCCGCATGCTTTAACACCTGCGGATCGGTGCAACTTCCCTCAATAATGGACGTGCCCGATTTCTCACAGCGATGCACCGTGGCGGGATTCAATTCAATGATGCAATGTGCGATATGGTGCGAGGCGAGCCAGTCGACGACGATTCTTCCCGGCAGGCCGTAGCCGGCAACGATGGTGTGAACGGGGGAGTTGCAGTGCTCGTCGCTCATGCGTGAATCCGCCTCAAGCCACGATCTGATTTTAGTCTACCATGCGGGCGTCGTTCCCGCCTGGGTTTGCCAATGGGGCGCCCAGCCCAGCACCACGGCCCGCACCTTCACATCCGTCTTTTTCGGACGCAGTGTGATGCTTTCCAGTTCCTCGCTTTGCGGGTCATATTGCATGGTTACGTCGTTAAGCTCATCCTGAAGCTGCTGATTGAGATCGTCGATCTGTTTTTGGACTGCGCCGACGGTTTCCTCCGCGCGGGAGACATCGCCGGACTCCTTCATGCTGCGGCTGACTCCGCGCATGGCCGAGCCGGCGCGATTGACGGCGGCGGCGCTGATGGTCTTTCGGCCGAATAGCGCGCCCAGCACGGTGGCTCCAAACGAAATCGCCGTTGATATCTTGGCGGATGATGCCTGTTGCTGCTGCGCCTGCACCTGCTGTTGAGCGCGCCGCAGGCGTTCATCCAGCGCGGCCAGCTTCGGAGCAAATTTCTGTTGCAGTCGGTTCTTCTCGAAGTCGCGTTTTTCACGGAACAGTTGAGATAATCGCACGCGAAATTGTTGTTCGGTTTCATCCGGTTTGGAAACCTGCTTCATCGCGCTGCTTTTGAAAATCTCAAGTGTCACCGTGCGGAAAAGGCTGTCGGAAAACATTTTCTGCCAGGTCGCATAGCTCTTGGCCTGTGTGCCCAGCGGAGGGACAGATGCGAAGGCCGGGTTATCGCCGGGCGCTTGCTCGAAATCGGTTTCAGCCAAATCCAATTCTGTTGCATGCGCCCAGTCGATCGGCACGGGGCCATCGACAAATCCGGCTGCAAGACATTTGGCGATGCTGACCATCACGCCGGACTTGCTGTCGTTGAAAAACACCTCGGCCGTGCCCACGACCATCGGCTGATAGAGCAGCTTCGCATCATCCGGCGTCGCGCTGCGAATCGGAATAAACTGCTGCGGCAAGGTCGGCGGGAGCAGTGGACGAGCATTCGACGCATCGGCAGGCAAGGCAGTATTTTGCACAACCGGAGCAGCAGTCTGCGGTTTGGGCGCAGTCGCGGCGGGAACCGCAGGAGCGGAGGACTTGCGCGAATCCATCAGTTGCTTGATCTGCTGCCGGGTGAGCGGACCTCGCAAATAGGAGAGCGCCCAGCGCGATTCAAAAACCACCGGCCCATCATCGTGCACGTTGTTCATCAGAAACACGCGATTGCCCAGACTCGAAAGCACCTGCTGCATTTTGTCGCGATCAAAATTTGATGATGCGCTGGCGGCAGCGCTTTCCAGACCATCGAGCAGACGCATCTTGTCGCGCTCGGTCTGCAAGCGGCCGATGAACCACGTTCCGCAGTTGGCCAGGCCCTTGTAATCCAGGTCTACCGGGTTCTGTGTCGCCAGCACTACGCCCACGCCAAACGCGCGGGCCTGCTTGAGCAAAAGCATTAGCGGCTCTTTGCTAGGCGGATTCTGCACCGGCGGGAAATAGCCGAAGATTTCGTCCATGTAGACGATCGCGCGAAGGCTGGTCGTGCCGCTTTGCTGCCGCGTCCAGCCGACGATCTGGTTGAGCAGCATCGACACGAAAAACATCCGCTCCGCGTCGCTAAGGTGCGCAATTGAAAAAATCGCGATTCGTGGCTTGCCTTGCGGCGTGTAGAGAATTCGCGAGATATCCAGCGGCTCGCCGTTGAGCCAATTCTCAAATCCCGGCGCTGCCAGCAAATTGTTCAACCGCATGGCCAGGGCAAAGCGGTCTTTTTGCGAAAAGAACGATTCCAAGTCCATCACGCCCACGCGTTCGAGCGGCGGTTTTTGGATTGCTTCGATCAGGCCGGCCAAGTCGAGATCGCGCCGCTGTTTCCACGAGGTGGCCATGATATTGCTGAGCAGAATGTGCTCCCGGCTGATCATCGGGTCGGCTTCAACGCCGACCAGCCCGAGCAAGCCAGTTACGGTCGTGCGAATTTGTTCCTGGAGCAGCTCGGCATCGTCCAGCGTGCTTTGCGCGGGAACCGCGAACGATCGCAGGATGGAAATCGGAATGCCCGCCGTGCTGCCGGGTGTGTAGATCTGAAAATCAGCCGCATCGCGAAGTTTCTGAATTCGCGCGCCGTCCTGTCCCCACGAGGCAAGTCCTTTGGTCCAGGTTTGCGCTTCCTGCTGGGCAAACTGCGCGGGGGAAATGCCCTTGCGGCGGGCATCATCCTCGTTGATCCATGGCGCGAAATCTTCGGGACGAAGCTGCGGAAATGTCAGCAAAAGATTTCCAAGATCGCCCTTGGGGTCGATGACGATCGCGGGAATGCCGTCAATCGCGGCTTCTTCGAGCAGTGACAGGCAAAGCCCTGTTTTGCCGCTGCCGGTCATTCCCACGCAAACGGCGTGGGTCACCAGGTCCTTGGAATCGTAAAGAAGCAGGTCTTCCTGCCCCTTGCCTGCGGCCAGGTCATAGCGACGGCCAAGGTAGAACACGCCGAGTTTTTCGAAGTCTTGCATGGTGCATGAAATGTAAGTGCGCGATCGTGAATCGGCGCCGGCCTATCGATCCACTTCGCCCATCACGATATCGATCGACCCGACAATGGCGGGAACGTCGGCCAGCAGGACGTTCTTGCACAATTCGGTGGTCACAGCCAGATTCACAAAGCTCGGTCCGCGGATATGCACGCGATAGGGGATGGGGCCGCCCTGGCTTTCAATGAAGAAGCCCAGATGACCGCGCGGGTTTTCGTATTCGGCGTAAATCTCACCGGCGGGCACTTTCATGGCTCGCGGCGTTTTGGCGCGGAATGCGCCTTCGGGCATTTGTGCAATGCACTGACGCAAAATGCGCACGCATTGCTTCATCTCGAGCATCTTGACCCAATAGCGGTCCCAGCAATCGCCAAGCGTTCCGCGGCTGCCGTCGCCCACGCAGACGTCAAATTCCAGCTTGTCGTAAATGCTGTAAGGACGGTCCTTACGCAGGTCCAGCGGAATGCCGCTGCCGCGAATCATCGGGCCGGAGAGGGCATACTTAATGCACAAATTCTTGCTGACCACGCCGACGTTGGCGGTTCGCTTGATGAAAATATGGTTGAAGCTAAGCAGATCGTTGTATTCGTCGATCTTGGGTTCAAAGTAATCGAGGAACTCGGTCAGCTTGGTGAGAAAACCCGGCGGCAGATCCCATGTTACGCCGCCCACGTTGATATAGGAAAGCGTCAGCCGCGCGCCGCAAAGCTGTTCAAACAGATCCAGGATATATTCACGTTCGCGGAAGGCGTAGAGGAACGGCGTAAACGCGCCCATGTCCAGGCCATATGTTCCAAAGCTGACAAGGTGCGATGCAATGCGGTTCAGTTCGACCGCGAGAATGCGGATGTATTCCGCCCGCTGGGGCACTTCAATGCCCGCCAGCGATTCCACCGCCATCGCCCAGGCGTGGTTGTTGTTCATCGCGGCCAGATAGTCCAGCCGGTCGGTGTAGCCTATGTACTGGTAGTACGCGAGATTCTCCGCGATCTTTTCCTTGCAGCGGTGCAGGTAGCCCAGGTGCGGAATGGCTTCAAGCACCATTTCGCCGTCGGTGCGAAGGACGATTCGCAGCACGCCATGGGTTGAAGGATGCTGCGGCCCCATGTTGACGAGCATCTCTTCGGACTGCACGTCGATCTCTTCATCCATCCCGCCCGGCGCCAGGCCATACGAGATGGTTTTCAAACTGGGATCACTGCTGGGTGGCGTTGCAATGGACATTGAACAATTCTCCGCAATAACCGGCCGACCTGAGCCGGGGATCGTTCGCGAGTGAAGATTGTAGGAGTTACAGGGTTCGAACGCCAGATTCCCGGATTTAACGGTAATTGGGTGGTTTGAATGCGGATCAATGGAATTTGCCCGTGGCTCGGATTTGCGATCCATTATCGCATCCTAAATCCGCACTGGCTGGTATCATTACATGGGCTGCACGATTCCCATACTTGCATGTTATCTGTCGCATGCGCCATTAAATGGTAGGTTATCCCGCGGCATGGACCTCAACGCGCTTACTAAGTTCGAGTGGCACGACCTCCCGGTAGTGAGGTTGTGCATTTCCGAATCGGGCCTTGATCTCGTCGTAACGCCGTACAACGAGGTCGCCGCGACGCACGACCGGTTTCGACTGACCCTGCGCGGCGCATCGTGCGTGCGGCTCGACGTGCGGGGCGATCTGTCGCCGCGGGACTGGTCGGACCTGGAGGTGTCGCGGTTCGACTACCGTGCCACTGACGATCGTCGGCTAAGCGGCACGCTAAGCATTTTGCCCGGGTCAGCGGGGGTTTGGTCGATCGCGTTTGAGAACGCACAATGGGGGCTAGAGCAGTTGCCCCCGGATGTCCCCGAATCCGTGGAATAACCAGTCGTAGCAGCGGACCGGGCGGGCGTCGCGGTCCCCGTAATACAAAAGCCGGTCGGTGCTAGCTCAGCCGCTGAAACTCAATCCGTTATCCTGCCTATGCCCCGTCGCATTCACATCATTGGCTCGACGGGTAGCGGCAAGACGCACATTGCTGGGATTCTGTCGCGGAAGTTGAGCATTCCCGCATTCGATCTCGACGACCTGTTTTGGGATCGAACTTCTCCAACATACGGCGTACGGGCAGCGGAAAACGTGCGCAGCCTTAAGCTGATGGAGATCGTGGCACGCGACGAATGGATCATCGAAGGTGTCTACCACCAATGGGTCGGAGCGAGCTTCGACCGGGCGGAAATCATAGTTGCGTTGGTGCCATCCGCGTGGCTGCGCGACTTTCGTATCATTCGCCGGTTCATCAATCGCAAACTGGGATTGATTCCGTCCAAGCGCGAATCCCTGCATGATCTGTGGCAACTGCTTCGCTGGAACCATGGTTACGATCACGACAATTACCCACGTGCGATAGCGTTCATTCGCGAGCGAAACCGTACGGTGGTCGAGTGCAAGTCCATTCACGACGTGCTACAAGCGGTCGGGGCCGATGCATCGGGCTTTTGATGGCCAGCTTCCGATTGACCTTTGAAATCCTGCGGCGATCAGCTTCCATCGCTTGAGAATGTTTTGCCCGCTCATCGATGCCCTCCGAGCGTACGAACTCTTACGTATGGTAATCCGCGTTGATGGTCACATATTCCTTCGACAAATCGCAAGTCCAAACCGTTGCGCTGGCTTTTCCGAGATTGCAGGCGAGTTCGATCCGCACTTCCTTGGCGGCCAGTGATTTGCTGACTTTGCCGGCGTTGAACGCCACCGGCTGACCGCGACGGAAGACCAGCGTGTTTTGCAGCTTCAATGCAGATTTCTCGGAATCAAACGGCACGCCCGCATAACCGGCGGCTGAGACGATTCGTCCCCAGTTGGGGTCGTTGCCGTTCATGGCGCATTTTACAAGCGGAGAATTGGCGATGCTCCGGGCGATCGCGCGGGCGGCTTGAACATTTGATGCGCCGGTCACGTCGATTCGCACGACCTTGGTCGCGCCTTCGCCATCGGCAGCAATTTGATAAGCAAGCGATTGGCAGGCTTCATTCAATGCGCTGGCGAACTTGGCGACGTCGCTGGCTGATCGAATGGTTGCGCCGGATGCTCCCGAAGCCAGCACGCAGGCGGTGTCATTGGTGCTGGCGTGGTCATCGACCGTCACCGCGTTGAAGCTGCCATCTGCTGCTTGCTGGACGAGCTTTCGCAGCAAGGCAGGGGAAATGGAGGCATCGGTCGTGAGATACGCGAGCATGGTCGCGTGTAAGCCCAGCCTGGGCCCGATCATGCCGCTGCCTTTGCAAACGCCGGCTATGGTGATCTTTTCTCCGCCTATCTTCACACGAACCGCCGCCTGTTTTCGCCGGGTGTCGGTGGTGAGAATGGCATCGGCGAACCGCAGGGCATGTTCCTGGCTGTTTCCGAGGTATTCATAGGCTGAATCGATTCCATTTTTGATCTTGCCCATTGGCAGATGATGACCGATGATACCGGTCGAACTGGGCAGGAGCAGATGCGGATCGCAGCCCAAGTGTTTGGCGGCAAGTTTGCACATCTGAACGGCGTCAGTCAGCCCTTGGCGGCCTGTGCAGGCGTTGGCATTACCGGAATTGACGACCACACCGCGAAGCGTTCCGCGCGCGATGTGTTTACGTCCAATGATGACCGCCGGCGATACGACGCGGCTGGTGGTGAATACCGCCGCTGATGTTGCGGGTGATTCACAAATCAACAGGCCAACGTCCAGCGCCTGCTTGCTTTTGATGCCCGCCGCCGCGGCACCGGCGCGAAAGCCGCGTGGTGTCAATAAATGCATGTCCGCCATGCTGATAAAGGGTATACGAATGCATCGACCACGTCGAATTTTTTGAGTAGTTCTATGGTGTGTCTGGAAGATTCAGTCGATCCGCATCGCTGCCGATAAAACCATTATCGCGAGGCGTTTGTTTGCGGAAAGAGTGTGGGAAGTCGTAATGAATATCTGGCACGTTGGGGCGGCATCCAGTCCGTATCGGGTAGACGGTGTATCCAGAACCGTCTGGTCCCTCTCGCGCCAGCAATCCCAACTCGGACATCAGGTCAGCCTCGTCGTCGACACCCCGCCGGAACCCTCTGCCGTCAACCTCGCCTCTGAGGGCGGCATGCGGTTGATCCAAGTCAAGGCCAGCAATCTCAGCTACCGCTCGGAAATCCGAAAACTCCTCGAAGAAGACAAGCCCGAGATTGTGCACATGCATTCGGTGTTCATCGTGCGCCAATCGATGCTCGGCGAAGTGCTGAATGAAATGGGCATTCCATACATCATCACGCCGCACGCGGGACTCGCGCCGCAGGTGCTTCAACGAGGGGTGATTAAGAAATCGATTTACGGCTGGCTGCGCGAGCGCCCGCGGTTCATGGGCGCCAGCGCCATCACGCTGGTGACGCCTGCCGAAGAAGCCGCGGTGCGTAGTTTCCTGCCGGAGTTTCGCAAACCCATTCGCTGGATGCCCAATCCGGCCGATGTCGAACAGCTCGATCCGCATCGCTGGCAGGGCTCAGGCGGGCAAAAGCGGCTGGTGTTTTTGGGCCGTTTTGATGTGCTGGTCAAAGGGATCGACATCCTGATCGAAATCGCCCGGCGATTACCGGAAGTAAAATTCGATCTCTACGGCACGGAGGACCCCAAAACCCGCGACTGGCTGGCAAAGCTCAAGGAAAATCTTCCCGGCAACGTGATGTTTCACGATCCAATATTCGGCGTGGACAAAGCCAAGATGCTCGCAGGGGCATCGTTTTATATTCAACCATCCCGCTGGGAAGGGTTTCCGGTTTCAGTCGCCGAGTGCATGTATCTGGGTGTTCCGTGCGCCGTTGCCGAGACGCTCGATTTGGCGCAGTTGTTTCGCCAGCACGACTTGGGCCTGGTATTTCCGATCGATCCAGCTTGCGCTGCCCAGCGAATTCGCGCGGCGCTGGCCGATGAGAACTCGTTGCAGCAATGGTCGCGGGCGGCACGGGATTTTGCGGAGAAGCATTTCCATCCGTTGATGGTGGCGAAGAATTACGAATCGTTCTATCGCGAAATTCTCACTGCCCACGAAGACAAGAAACGCAAAGCCACTAACGGCAATGGTCATGCAATCAATGGAGGATTGCAGTTTGTTCCGGTTCATCTGCGCGCACAGTTGAAGAAGAATGTCTCGACCGTCTGCGGTCGATTGATCCACACCAATGGGCATCCGAGAACGGTCGTGCTTTGCTATCACTCGATCAATCGATCGGGAGCAGATCTGTCCATCGACCCGCCGATCTTTCGCGAACAACTGCTTTGGCTGCGGTCCAAGGGATTTGAGTTCATGAATTTCGGCGATTTGGCGCATCGCCTGATGCAGTATGGCCCGCCTGGGAACAACGTGGCCTGCATTACGTTTGACGATGGCTACGAAGACAATCTCACCCAGGCAGCGCCGATTCTTTCGGAACTGGGAGTGCCGGCGACGATGTTTGTCACTTCCGGCCTGATGATCGGACAGGGGCCTGTGGTCGATCATTTCCATCATTTGACGCACTATCCAACGACCTATTTGTCGAAGGCGCAGGTTGGCGAACTGGCTCGGCTGGGCTTTGAGATTGGAGGTCATTCCCATACGCACGCGAACCTGGCTCGCATCGGCAGGGCACAGGCATTGGAAGAAGTCTGCCGTTGCAAGGACCTGTTGGAAGATGCCATCAACGGATCGATCCGCTCGTTTGCGTACCCCTTTGGCAAGCGCGGGATTCATTACACGGCTGATACGGTCGATGTGGTGCGGGCATCCGGTTTTGCTGCCGGTGCTGCGGTGGCGTTTCGGGCGGTGAACGCGCGCAATTCGATCCATGTTTATGAAATACCTCGGTTCTTCGTCGCCCGCTCTGATACGCCGACCACTTTTGAACAGAAAGTACGAGGCCATTCAGATTGGTTGGGAGCAATTCAGGAAACGACCCCCCTCTGGCTGAAATCAATTATTTCACCAGAAGACCAATATTGATTTTTGCGCAAATTAGAGGGATTTATACCTAGCCGGTATATTTCCCCCAGCTTCACATATTAGCGCAATACTTGCGCCGTTATGCATCTCGCGCGCTTTCCATTCGATTGTCGGCGATCCGCATGACAACTAGGCAGACGACCCATAATCACTATCAGCATTTCTCGGAAATCCCGCCATTATCAGGACCTGCAATGAGACTGAGATACAATGGCACAACGCTCGCTCTACAGTTTTGGGTTAGAATGTGGTGCATTCAGACAGTAAAGGTCCCCGATTGTGCGACCGATTCAAAAGTCGTAGTATTGGACCTTATTCATCCTGTCTGCTGAGCGGCGTTTTTATTAACCAGGAGCCGCTCCGATGCGAGAGCATGAAACTCAATTCGATGTGGGTGCATCGATTGGCAGTTGCGCTGTTCACGAACTGATTCGACGTCTGGGCTGCTAGGCGGTTGCCGGCAGGTGTGCTGGCGGCGTGATTTGCGTAAAAAAGCTGTTAATGGCTTGAAAATACGCAAGAGTAATCGGACGGTTGACGTTATTGGTCTGAGTCGCGCTGTGTTGATCGGAGTTCGTTTGCCTGTCTCAGGTTCGTATCGTACATCGATACAGCCGGAGCCAGGAGTCGGAAAATGCGAAATACACAGGATATGGTTCTGCGTGAGCAGCAACGTGCCGAGATGGCGCACTACCAGCCATCCGCTGCGCAGATGCCCCATAACCATCCCGAGCCTTCAATCATCCGCGGAATCCTGCGGAACTTCTGGCTTGTGATCCTTTTTGCCCTGGTCGGGGGCGG
Source organism: Tepidisphaeraceae bacterium (assembly GCA_035545895.1). GTDB lineage: Bacteria > Planctomycetota > Phycisphaerae > Tepidisphaerales > Tepidisphaeraceae > DASZXJ01. The sequence goes on from DASZXJ010000214.1 coordinate 10,449, forward strand.
CATCTCTTATTTGTACCTGCGCAAGGTTAAGCCGCTCTATCTCAGCGAAGCCAAGATCGAAATTCTTCCCACCGGCCCCAAGGTGCTCAGCGACACCCTCGGTTCAGCTCAACGGTCCAACTACCTGTATACCCAGGCGGAACTGATCAAGGGTACGCCGGTTCTTTCCATTGTTGCCAGCAAACCTGAGATTCGATCTCTTCCGTCACTGCAAAATGTGCATGGCGACTTGGTCATGTACCTGCGTAACCGGGTCGAAGCCGAAGTCGGCCGGGTCAATGCGCTCATCACCGTCTCAACCTACGCGCCCAGCCCTGAAGATGCCGCTGCCATCGTCAATAGCGTTGTGCAGGCGTATCAGGAACTTCAGCTTCAAGAAACCACGACAGCCTCTTCCAAGATGCTGGACTCTCTGAAAAACAGCAAAAAGGAAGCGGACGACAACCTCGCTCAGCTTGATGCGCGAAAAACAGAGTTCCAGAAAAAGCATTCTGATTTGGTTTTCGACAGTGTTTTCCAGCAGGATCTAGCGGTCATTTCGCAGAACTGGACCGCTGCACGAATCAAATCAATGGAGTTGGGCGCTGGCTACATGAAGGATAACCCGGCCGTCATTCGCGCCCGCCAAACGGAGGAGAAGTACGCCAATCTTTACGAGGAAGCGCGTCGCAAAGTCCTTGGTTTGAACGTTGTGCAAGCCGACTGGGAATTGCTTGTTGCCGAGCAAGCCAAACAGCAGTTGTTCGTCAATCGGCTTGAAGAACGCATCAAGGAGATTGAGGTCAATCACAGCGCCGAGCAGATTTTCAACCAGGTTGAAATTCTCGAACCCGCCCGGGCTGCTGATTCGGCGAGCTATCCTCGCAAAAACCGTACGATGGCGATCGCGATTGTGGCGGGGATGCTCTTGGGCGCGGGGTTGGCACTGCTTCGCGACCGGCTGGATGGCCGCATGCGGTCGGTGGAGGAGATTCAGAACATCATCGGCCTGCCCATTTTGGGCGTGGTGCCG
>DASZXJ010000215.1:0-7780 GCA_035545895.1 Tepidisphaeraceae bacterium
CCGCAAGCGGCGGCGCTAAAAGAATCAAGTTCAGACCGACAACCCTTAACGGATCGCCTTGCCGCGGGTCATGGTGGGATTGCGGGGGAATTTCGGGTCAGTTTTGAAGACTTTTGGGATTTCGACAATGACGTGATGTTCGGTGCCGGGGAGCTGGACCGGATGGACGATCGGCTCGCCGCCGCCCAGGATTTTGATGGCCTTGGCGGAGAGGGGCAGTTCCTCGCGGATTTTCGCGCCTTTCATCGCCAGCATCTTGCCGGTTCGTTTGACCAGGGGCAGGCACCATTCGGCGAGCCAGTCCATCGTGCCCACCGCGCGAGCGGCGGCGACGTCAAAACTTTCGCGTCTGGCGGTGCGAGCGACCTTTTCAGCGCGTTGGTCGATCACGATGACGTTTTTGAGGTTCAGCGTCTTCGCGGTGTTGGTAAGGAAGGCGGCTTTTTTCTTTGTCGATTCGATCAGTGTGACCGACATATCCGGCCGGGCGATGGCGAGCGGGATGCCCGGCACGCCGCCGCCGCTGCCCACATCCACGAGCTTAATCGGACCTGCCGGCAGGTATTCCAGAAGGGTGAGCGCATCGCCCACATGCTGAACCTGCGCGGCATCCGGGCCGGAGATGCGGGTCAGGTTGATCTGCTCGTTGGCTTGCAGCAGAAGGTCCAGATAACCCTGGAGGGACTGAGCCTGTTCGGAGCTTAAAATGACGTTGGCGCGGGCGGAAAGTTGTCTCCAAAGTTCGTTCACGCGAGGCATGTTAAGGGGATCGGACGCTCGTTCACAAATATGGGGATTCCCTCATGGCCCCGAGTTGGGGTTATTCCGGTCCTCGGAGTTGCTCTGAAAGTGCTGCGGGCCAGTCCAATAATCCTGACCTTAGCTGTATTGATCGCCGCGAAAAATCACAAATTTATCTGCACCACCCATTAAGTCCGCCTTGTCTGGCTCCGATCCCTTCAACTGTGAGGACGGGGAGAATGGCTGAAAGAGGCAGACTGGGAAGCTCGACGATCTGCCGTCCGACTGCGGAGCTGGCCAGTCCAATGGCAAACCGCAGCGACCGACCAAGCCATCTATTCTCATAAAAACGCAGCCTGGGAGGGTGATGCGTTTGACCATTCGTCACGTTGGCGAACGGAGAGTTGTTATCTCTTTAGTTGTGGAGATGGAGAAAATGCGCAAGACAGATAAAAAACGTCAAGGTGGGGCTAGGAAGGGCAAGAAGGGGCTTAACCAAGCCTTTCATCTCGAGAATTTGGAAACACGCCAGTTGATGTCCACCGTCAATGTCACCGATTTTGGAGCGACTCCCAACGATGGAACCGATGATCGCGCTGCCATCCAGCGCGCGATCAACGCTTCCAAGACGGGCGATACCATTCGCTTCTCGGGTGGCACGTTCAATCTTTCAGACGAACTCACGGTTGCCAGCGATCGGACTTATCTGGGTGAAAACGGCGCGGTCCTGCATGGTCGCGGCGTCAACGTCGGCGATCAGATCAAGGTCCAAGGCAACAACGTCACCTTCCGCGGCCTGACCTTCGAGAGCGGCGGCATCTTCTTCGAAAAGTCAGGTGGCGGACGCAACACCGGCATTGTTATCGATAACAACACGTTCAAGCTCAACACCAGCGGCGATCGCGCAGCGGCCATCACCTTCACCAGCGGCCTGGAAAATTCGCGCATCACCAACAACTATTTCACCGGCTACCAGGGCAGCTTTGGAATTTACGGCTACAACTACCAGGGCCTGACCATTTCGAACAACCAGTTCGTCAACATCAGCGCCGGCATGCACATCGACGCCTTCGGTGGATGCGGCAATCTGCTGGTCGAACAGAATTACATGACCGGCCTGAAGGGCATGGGCATGGAATTCCAGGGCCGTGCCGATGGCGATGTCTTCCAGGACAACTGGTACGAACATCCTTTCCTGTCCAGCAACTTCCATAGCAACGATGGAACGATGGCGTATTCGCTGATCCTGGCGGGAAGCACGAACATCACGATTCAGCGCAACATCGTCATTGCGCCCGAGCGCCCGGACGGCACGGGTTGCCGCATCGGGTTTGAAGTCGGCGGCGACAACTGCCTGATCGTGGACAATTACATTGATGGCGTGAACAACGCCGTCGCAAGCAACGATGGATACGACACCTCGTCGGTGAAGATTGGCAACAATCTGTTCAAGAATTACATCAACAACGCGCGCGGCTGGCTGGGCGGCATTCGCATGAACGCCGTGACCATTCTTCCCGGCACGGTGCAGGGACCCAATGCCCAGATCAATTCCGCGGTGCTGGCACGAGTGGCGGCACACGATGTTCCGCAGCGGAATCATCGTTATGGAACCTCGGGCACGGGCACGCCCGCGCCTGATCCGACTCCTGATCCCGCGCCGACTCCGGCGCAGCCTCCGAGCGCGCCGACCGGCCTGCTCGCGCTGGCGACCGGCGCGACCAGTGTCAATCTGTTCTGGACGGATCATGGCGATGATGCCAGTGGTTATAAGGTGCAGAAATCGACCGATGGCAAGACGTGGACACAGGTGGCCTCGCTCGGCGCGTCGGCTGCGGGATATACCGTCACCGGCCTGACCGGCGGCACGACCTACAGCTTCCGCGTGGTGGCGTTCAATGATGCGGGAAATTCGAATTTCTCGAACACCGCCACCGCCAGACCGACATCTTTTGATGCGAGCAAGGGCACGTATCTTTCCGACATGACGCCAACCAGCACGAAGAACGGTTGGGGTCCGGTCGAGAAGGACATGAGCAACGGCGAGCAACCCGCCGGCGATGGCCAGGCGATCACGCTCGGAACCAATGTTTACGCCAAGGGCCTGGGCACACACGCCGGCTCGGAGATTCATTTCAATCTCGGCGGCAAATATGCGACGTTCGTCAGCGACATCGGCATCGACGCTGAAACCGATGGCAAAGGCTCGGTCGTCTTCCAAATCCTGGCGGACGGCGTGCAGATTTACAGCAGCGATACGCTGACTTCGGCTGACGGCAAGAAGAGCATCAGCGTCGATGTCTCGGGCAAGCAGGAATTGGTTTTGATTGTGACCGATGCCGGCGACGGCACGACTCTCGATCACGCCGACTGGGCGGGTGCGCGGCTCCTGCCGGCTACTTCCAGCAACGACCCGGATCCGGACCCCGCGCCCGACCAAGGCCCGCTGCCGGACGACAGCACAATCGATGTGCCGGCCAAATCCGGCGTCGTCTATCTCAGCGATCTCACGCCCACCAGCGCCACCAACGGCTGGGGCCAGATCGAAAAGGACATGAGCGTCGGCGAAAAGGAAGCCAAGGACGGCAATACGCTCAGCCTGGCGGGAAAAACCTATGCCAAGGGCCTGGGTGTTCATTCCGACAGTGAAGTTCACTACAACCTGAACGGCAAATATAAAACGTTCACGGCCGACATCGGCATTGACGATGAAGTCGGAAATCGTGGATCGGTCGTCTTCCAGGTTTGGGGCGACGGCGTGCTGTTGTACAGCAGCGGCCGAATGGTCGGCGCTACTCCGACCAAGTCGATCAATGTCGATGTTGCGGGTGTGAAGGATATGTCGCTCGTGGTGGGCATGGGAATCGCCAATTACTTTGACCATGCCGACTGGGCCAACGCTCAGCTCAGCAAGGCCAAGCCGAGCGTGACGTACCTCAGCGACACGTTCCCCACCGCCAACATCAACGGCTGGGGTCCGGTCGAACTGGATACCAGCGTCGGCGACAAGCAGGGCGGCAACGGTAATGTCATCAGTATTGGCGGCCAGACCTATGCCAAGGGTTTGGGCGTGCATTCCAATTCGATGATCGTTTACAACCTCGAAGCCGATTACAAAACCTTTACTGCCGACATCGGCGTGGATGATGAAGTCGGCCAGAACGGTTCGGTCACGTTCCAGGTTTGGGGTGACGGAGTCTTGCTGTACGACAGCGGCACGATGACCGGCGGCATGGCGGCCAAGACCGCCACGGTCAACGTGGAAGGCAAGGATCAGCTTTGGCTGGTCGTGACCAACGCCGGCGATACCTTCGATTTTGACCATGCTGACTGGGGCAATGCGCGCTTGGCAGCTTAAGAATTGAGATGATTTCGCGAGGCGGTGGCGACCGGAGGGTGCCACCGCCTCTTTTTGGCGCTTCGGTCCCGGTTATGGGACGTGGGCATTAAGTCTTAAGGGCGAAGATTTTCGCAATCCGAGTGATAAAAACGTTGAATTTCGAGGTGCTGCAAGGGTATTCTCCCTGTCGGGGGTTGTCTGGTAATTACGGAATGTCTTTCCCGCCGGTGTAGTTTGGAGATACGGATTGGGAGAAATCAGGCCACGAATTTTCAACTGGATCAGCAGCTTTTGAGGTCTGTCTATGGGTTTGCGATCGTCGAGCAGCCGCCGTCCCCGCCGGGGTTCTTTGTGGAGCAGCGCTGAGCTTGAATTCCTGGAAGCACGCAAGATGTTCGCCACCATCAACGTGACGAACTTCGGCGCCAATGGCAACGACAGCGGCGACGACCGCAACGCCATCGTTGCCGCCATCAATGCCTCTCACGACGGCGACACCATTTTTTTCCCGGCAGGCACTTACAATATTTCCAAGCCGATCTCCAGTACCTCGTCCGACGTGCACGTGCCTTTGGGACATGCGCGTATCTACAAGGGCGAAACAACCTTCACTACGACTTCCAGCGGGAGTTCATCCATTCAGGATCGTACGGTACTCGTTTCCACCGGCATCGACTCCAGTTCGGGCAAGAAAAATGAAATCTTCGGATTCCGCGAAACCAATCCGAATCCCAATACGTTCAACGCAAAATTCACGAACCTGACACTCTCCGGTCGTGCATTTTATTTTGCCACCAACGGCGGCGGGCCGGTCGAAGGCGTGATCATCGACAACTGTCATATCGATGTGACCGGCGGCGGAAGCAACAACGGCATCGAACTCACCACCGGCCTGCGCAATACGCAGATCACCAATAACATCTTTACCCTCGGCGGCGAGAACGGCATCTACGGCTACAATTGGGATAACCTCACGATCGCCAACAACTGGTTCGTCGGCCCCACGGGCAGTCACGGCGGCGAAGGCATTCACCTCATTGCGTTCCAAAACTCCTCGCCAAACCTGCTGATCGAACAAAATTATTTCAATAACCTGCATCGCATGGCGGTCGAAATCCAGGGCGGCGGATTCAACACCGTCATCCAGGACAACTGGTACGAAAATCCGTTCTTCTTCACGCAGTCAAATCAGAACGGCGACACCTTCGCCTATTCGATCATCAACGCATCCGCGACCAACGTCACCGTGCAGCGGAACTACGCCCAGATGCCCACCAGCGCCAATTCGCCCGACCATATCGGCACACGAATCATCTTCGAACTCGGCGGGCAGAATATTCAGGCGCATGACAACTATGTTGATGGCGGCAACGACGTCGTCGCCGTCAACGGGCCCAATTCGACCGGCAACGTCAGCAAGAATTTCTTCATCAACTACAACCACATGACGGGGAACAACAACGGTTCCACCGTCAAGTTCAACATCGCCAACAACTCAAGTTCCAAGCCCGGCGATAACAACGGAAGTCAGACGCTAACCTGGAGCCCCGCTTCGCGCGGCCGGCCCGGACCGAATCGGCGTTATGGCGAAGCGCCACCACCGCCTCCGCCGCCTCCGGAACTGCCTGACACTCCGACCAATCTGAGTGGCATGGCGGTCAGCACGACGACCATTGATTTGAACTGGACCGACCAGGCCATCAACGAAACCGGCTATTACGTTCAGGAATTGATCGGCGGAAACTGGCAAACCATCATTACACTCGACGCGAACGTCACCACCTATGAAGTGACCGGGTTGATCGCATCGAGCAGCTACCAGTTCAAGGTGATCGCGTTCAATGCTGTCGGCAATTCCGGCGATTCCAATGTCGTCACCGTATCAACTTCCAACGAACTCCTGCCGCTTGCCCCGACCAACCTGACGGGCACAACCGTCGGTACGACGGAAGTGGACTTGAGTTGGAGTGATAATGCCACCAACGAGACCGGCTATGTCGTTCAGCGCCTGTCCGACGATGGCAGCACTTGGGTGACGATGGCGACGCTGGGCGCGAATACGACGACGTACCAAATGACCTCGCTTGCCGCCGGTCGAACCTTCAGCTTCCGCGTCTTTGCGTTTAATGGCGTTGGGCAATCCGATTTCTCCAACATCGCGGCGGTTCAGACTCCGATCGCCGATGCGTCGTTGAGCAATACCTCGACCGCCAAGCGATCGCGGTCGGCGTTTACGTATACCAGCACTGCGGGGACGCCGGTTCAGCCGCCGATAACCTCGCCGTCGTAGGCAACGTCCTTTTTTACACATTTCTTCCGGTGAAGTGGTTCCCCGCGCGGACTTGCCGCGCATAACGTCTATTCCGGTCCGTTTGGATTTCGGTAGGATTATCCGTGGCCGGCTTTACTGGTCTAAGCCCCGGTCATAGCATAAATTTACGAAACTTCTGAAGCCGTTCCGTATCAGGACGATAAGTACGCAACGGAGGCACGCGCGAAATGCAAAAGCCCATGGATATTGTTGTCCGGCCAAACCGGCCGGAGCAATTCCTCCCCGCATACGGCAACTCGCCGCCCGGCGGAGCGCAGGGTCTGCCTCCGGAAACGCCCGAGCGATCATTATTGGCACCGATCCTCCGCCAATGGTGGCTGGTACTGATTTTCATGCTCATGGGCGCGGGCATCGCGGCTTACTATCTGTCGCGCACCGTTCCGCTTTACAATAGTTATTCAAAGATCTACATCGAACCGACCGCCAGCGCTGTGGCGGAAGCGCTGGGGTCCGTTGAACGCGGCAATTATCTTTCGACCCAGGTCGAAGTCATTCAAAGCTCGCAGATTCTTTCGCGCGTCGCCGATGCGCCGGGCATTCGCGGAATGAAGACATTTCTGCCCGCCAACGGCGATCCGGTTGCATTTCTTCGAGAGCAGCTCAGCGTGGAATTGGAACGCAAGACCGACATGATCGTCGTTTCGCTGAACTCGCCGTGGCCGGATGAGGCGGCGGCAATCGTCACGGCAGTGGTCAATGCATACGACGCCTATTGCAGCGAAGCGCGCGACGACAAGAACAACAAGTTGCTTCAATCGCTGGAAAAGACCAAAGCCGAGCAGGATGCCTTGCTCGATAAACTGAATGAAGATCGCCGCGCCTTTCGAATCAAACACGCCAATTTGTCGGATAAGCCCGAAAATAATCCCGCCCAGAGCGACAATCTTGGCATGATCAGCGCCAGTTTGACCGAGGCCCAGATAAAACTCATCGACGCGAGCGTCGCATATGGCAGCGGACATCCAAACGTCATAGCGCTGCAGAACAGTGTCGCCGGCCTCAGACACATGTACGACGACGAGATGGAAAAGCTCAAGCGCCAGAACGAGGGCACGGCTGATCTTCAGGAACTCAACGGCAAGATCAGTCAAGCGACCGTATTTGAAGAAAAGCTGGCTGAGCGCATTCGCACGATCCAGATGGCGACCAATGGCCGCAAGCTGATTGAGATTAATGTTTTTGAACCTGCCAGGGTCCCGGATTCACCGAGTTTCCCGCGTAAATATCGTACGATGGCGATCGCGATTGTGGCGGGGATGCTCTTGGGCGCGGGGTTGGCACTGCTTCGCGACCGGCTGGATGGCCGCATGCGGTCGGTGGAGGAGATTCAGAACATCATCGGCCTGCCCATTTTGGGCGTGGTGCCG